>NZ_BBSK01000116.1:0-12434 GCF_001319805.1 Burkholderia sp. E168m22 | reverse complement strand
GCCGAAGCGATTGCCCAGGCCGAAGCCGCCGCGCAACGCCATGCCGAAGCAACCGCCGAAGCCGAAGCCATCACGCAGCGCCATACCGAAGCGATCGCCCAGGCCGAAGCGGCCGCGCAGCACCACGCGAAGGCCATTGCCGACGCCGAAGCGCTCGTCGAGGCCGTCGTCAAGGAAGCCGCGACGAGTGCGGTCGCAGCCACGGCGGTGACGGTCGAAGCCGTCGAGCCGGCACCGGCGGACACGCCGACGACGGAGCCGGCCGTACACGCAACCGCACCGGTCGAGGCCGACGCTGCCGAGGCGTCGACTGCGGCCGTCGAGGCCGAAACCGCGATCGTCCCGGCGGCGCAAGCCGACTCCGCGGTTGCAACCGACACCGCTGCCGCACCGGCCGACAAGGCGACGCTGCACGTCGCGCGCCCGTCCCAGAACGAACTCACGCTGACCATCAACGGCCAGTCGATCACGCTGCATCCGGAACAACTGGGCCAACTGATCGAGGAACTCGCGCACGCGCGTGCGTCGATGCAGCCGGAGCCGCCGCCCGGCATCCCGGCCGGCTGGCGTTTCGTGACGACGAAGAACCCGATGATGGCCGTGCAGAAGCAGTCGAACGGCGACCGCCTGCTGGTCGCCCGCCACACGGGCTACGGCTGGGTGCCGTTTACGTTCTCGCCGGACGTCGTGGTTCAGATGTACATGATGCTGACGCAGCGGTAAGCGCCGGCATCGGCACACGACACAGCCGAAAACGAAACAGCCCGACCGGTTCGCACCGATCGGGCTGTTTGCTTTCCGGCTGCCGGGAGGCATGCCTCCCGGGGCACACTCGGCGTCAGCGATCCACCGGCGCCTGCACGCGCGCCTTCCACTGCCCGCCCTTGCCGCGCCAGTAACGCCACGCGGACGCGAACGTCGCGCCCACATAGAACAGCGCGACGAGCGGCAGCGCGGGCGCCCACAGCGGCGAGCGCCGGTAGTAGCGCAGCATCGGCGCATACGCGGCGCACATCGACGCCCATGCGAGCCAGGCCGGCCACGCACGCGCGCCGTAGGCGAGCGCAGCGACGGGCGGCACCAGATAGATGATCGTCATCCCGAGCAGCGTGCCGGCCAGCAGCAGCGGCGAATAGTGCAGTTGCGTGAACGCGGTGCGCGCGATCATGTTCCAGATGTCGCGCCAGCTGTCGTACGGGCGCAGCGACACGCTGCGATCGGCGAGATCGAGCCGGATCGGATGGCGGCCGCTGCCGCGATGCTTGATCTGCGCGGCGAGGCTGCAGTCGTCGATCAGCGCGCCGCGAATCGATTCGATGCCGCCCGCTTCTTCCAGCGCCGTGCGCTTCACGAGCATGCAGCCGCCCGCGGCGCCGGCCGTCCGGTTGCGCGGGTTGTTGATCCACGAGAACGGATACAGCTTCGCGAAGAAGAACACGAACGCCGGAATCAGCGCCTTTTCCCAGAACGAGTCGCAGCGCAGCCGCACCATCAGCGATACGAGATCGCGATGCTCGGCCTGTGCACGCGTGACGAGCTGCGCGACGGCGTCGGGCGGATGGCCGATGTCGGCATCCGTCAGCAGCAGGTAATCGGCCGGCAGGCCGAGCGTCCGCACCGCCGCGATCCCCTGCGACTGCGCCCACACCTTGCCGGACCAGCCGGCCGGCAACGGCTTCGCGCTCAGCACCGTCAGCCGGTCGGCACGGTTGATCGCGAGCGCGGCCGCGCGGGCCGCGTCGGCGGTACCGTCGTCGCTGTGGTCGTCGACGATGATCAGATGGAAGTCGCCCGGATAGTCCTGCTCGAGCAGCGAAGTCGCCGCACGGGCGATCACGTCGGCTTCGTTGCGCGCCGGCACGACCGCCACGACGGCCGGCCAGCCGGCCTCGGCCGCCGCGCCGCGGGCTTCCGGCGGCAGCGGCCGCGCGGGCTGCGCGCGCCAGAAGCCACCGCGCGCGACGAGCAACACGATCCAGATCACCAGCGACAGGCCGGACACGAGGAAAGCGATCGCCAGCATCATCGGCCTGCCTCCTGCCGGGCGCCGGCGGGTTCGGCATAAATAGGGGTCGGGAACAAAACACCCGAAACCCCACGAGCGGAAGGGCAATACGCGTAAGAATCGACGGTCATCGAAGGGCCTTGAAATGAGCGCGATGGCGGGCAGCCGGAGCGGCCGCCGGCGAAACCGCGCAGTTTACCGGGTTCCGCGCGCGCCAGCGCCGACGCGGCTCTCCCACAATTGCAACGGTGCCGACACAGCACCAAAGCACGGACGGCCCGATAGGGTTAAAATGCGCGATTAATTCGGGGTTCCGGGGCCTGGCCGGCCGGTTCGTTCCTGCCTTCATAACATCAAGCCGGGGCGAGCAAGCGCGTGCCAGCGCCTCGAACCCCGGCGTCTGTCGTCGGAGTTCGCTCACCTATGCGAGTCATCCTTGCCCAGCCCCGCGGCTTTTGTGCGGGGGTTGTCCGTGCGATCGAGATCGTCGATCGCGCGCTGCAACAGCACGGTGCGCCGGTCTATGTGCGTCACGAGATCGTGCATAACCGGCATGTCGTCGAAAATCTGCGTAATAAAGGGGCACGATTCGTTGAGGAACTCGACGAGGTGCCGCACGGCGCTGTCGCGATCTTCAGCGCGCACGGTGTCGCCCAGACGGTCGAGCGCGACGCGCAGACGCGCGGGCTCGACGTGCTCGACGCGACCTGCCCGCTCGTCACGAAAGTGCACGTGCAGGGGCGCCAGTACGTCGCGGCGGGCCGCCGGCTGATCCTGATCGGCCACGCGGGCCACCCGGAAGTCGAGGGCACGATCGGCCAGATTCCGGCCGAGGTGATCCTCGTGCAGAGCGAAGCAGAAGTCGATACGCTGACGTTGCCCGTCGATACGCCGGTCGCGTACATCACGCAGACCACGCTGTCGGTCGACGACACGCGCGGCATCATCGAAGCGCTGCAGCGCCGGTTCACCGACATCGTCGGCCCGGATACGCGCGACATCTGCTATGCCACGCAGAATCGCCAGGCCGCCGTGCGCGAGCTGAGCGAACAGGTTGACGTGCTGCTCGTCGTCGGTGCGACGAACAGCTCGAACTCGAACCGCCTGCGCGAGATCGGCACCGAAAGCGGTGTGCCGAGCTATCTCGTCGCCGACGGCTCGGAAGTGAAGGCCGAATGGTTCGCGGGCGTGCAGACGGTCGGCCTGACCGCCGGCGCGTCGGCGCCCGAAGAAATGGTCGAGGATGTAATCGGCGCGCTGCGCGCGCTGGGGCCCGTCGATGTCGCGACGATGGCGGGCCGTGAAGAAAAAGTCGAATTCAAGTTGCCGGCGAAGCTCACGCAAGCTGTCGCCCGCGAAGTTTAAGGAGGACATCCCTTGTCTATTCCGCTGCTCCAGCAAGTCCGTGTCGGCGCCTACATCGTGCGCCAGCACCTGTCCGGCAACAAACGCTATCCGCTCGCGCTGATGCTCGAGCCGCTGTTCCGCTGCAACCTCGCGTGCAACGGCTGCGGCAAGATCGATTATCCGGACCCGATCCTGAACCAGCGCCTGTCCGTCGAGGAATGCCTGCAGGCCGTCGACGAGTGCGGCGCGCCCGTCGTGTCGATCGCCGGCGGCGAGCCGCTGCTCCACAAGGATATGCCGGAAATCGTCAAGGGCATCATGAAGCGCAAGAAGTTCGTGTACCTGTGCACGAACGCGCTGCTGATGGAAAAGAAGATGGACGACTACCAGCCGAGCCCGTATTTCGTCTGGTCGGTCCACCTCGACGGCGACAAGGAAGCGCACGATCACTCGGTGTCGCAGGAAGGCGTGTACGACAAGGCCGTCGCGGCGATCAAGGAAGCGAAGCGCCGCGGCTTCCGCGTGAACATCAACTGCACGCTGTTCAACGATGCGGTGCCGGAGCGCGTCGCGAAGTTCTTCGACACGCTGGGCCCGATCGGCGTCGACGGCATCACCGTGTCGCCGGGCTACGCGTACGAGCGCGCGCCGGATCAGCAGCACTTCCTGAACCGCGACAAGACGAAGAACCTGTTCCGCGAAATCCTGAAGCGCGGCGAAGGCGGCAAGCGCTGGTCGTTCAGCCAGTCGTCGCTGTTCCTCGACTTCCTGGCCGGCAACCAGACGTACAAGTGCACGCCGTGGGGCAACCCGGCGCGTACGGTGTTCGGCTGGCAGAAGCCGTGCTACCTGGTCGGCGAAGGTTACGTGAAGACCTTCAAGGAACTGATGGAAACGACCGAGTGGGACAACTACGGCGTCGGCAACTACGAGAAGTGCGCGGACTGCATGGTCCACTGCGGCTTCGAGGCCACCGCCGTGATGGACACGATCTCGAACCCGCTGAAGGCGCTGCGCGTGAGCCGCAAGGGCATCAAGACCGACGGCCCGTTCGCACCGGACATCTCGATCGCGAAGCAGCGTCCGGCCGAGTACGTGTTCTCGCGCCACGTCGAGATCAAGCTCGAGGAAATCCAGCGCGCCGGCAAGGGCAAGCTGCAGAAGCCGGCGAAGTCGGCAACGGCCGCTTAAGTCGCGCGTTGCGCCGCGGGAAGGTTCGCGCCTTCGCAGCGGCTGGAATCGAAAAAGCGCCACGGAGTTCATTCGCTCCGTGGCGCTTTTCGTTTTGACGGACACCGTGTGACACGTTGCGCTTGCGCGCCTGCGTGCGAGGGCGAACGTCGGTTGCCTAGCTTCGAGACTCCGCCGCGGCGATCAGTTGCCAGGCGGTCGGCCCCGGATCGAGCAGCGGGTCGGACGGCGGATCGAGATCGTGCGGATGCGCTTCCTCGGACGGCAACGTCTGCGCTTTCGCAATGCCGATTTCGTCGCCGCATACGGTGCATCGATAGATGCCCGCCACCGTCACCTTGCTGCCCGGCGGCAGATTCTCGCTGAATGCGCGGCCACTTCCGCACGTGAAGTAGCCGCCGCTCCTGTATAGCGCCATCGCTCCTCCTGACTGAAACGAATGCGTTCGCGCCGACACGCACGACCGTCGCAAACGCGAGGATGGATCCTCGTCCGGACACGCCGGGCTCCAGTCAAGTCATTAGACGGCGCGCGTCCGCGCGATGGAATGGGACGCGTATGAAACACGGCCCGTGGCAGCCCCTCAATGCAGAACGGCCGGCTCCCGCATCTTCGCCGCGGCCTGCGCGACCAGCCCCGGCTGTTCGGCAGAAGCGAACGTGCACACATGACGCCACAGCTCCGCCAGCCGATGCCGCGTGAGCGTCGCGACGCACGCGTCGTTCGCGGTAAGCACGCGTTCGAGCACCGCGCATTCGTCGTCGTGCAGCGCCCATGCGCCGCTTTGCACGGCGCGCGCCACGCTCGCGTCCAGCACGCGCTCCGCGTCGACGCACAGGTCGATGGTCGCGTCGGGAGAGACCGCATCGTCGAGCGCGAGGAACACCAGATACACGCTCGTGCGCAGCCGCATCAGCAGCGTTTCGCTACCGTGCTCGCCGCGCAGCGCGACCAGCGCCATGTGGCATTTCAGCGAGATGTCGCGGGCATGCGCGGGCGGCAGCGGCAGCAGCCATTCGCGCGTCAAAGGCGGATGGCGGCGGCCTTTTCGGGCCGCCTTCATGATTCGCCCTCGCTCGCGGACGCATCGTCCTCCCCC
Source organism: Burkholderia sp. E168m22 (assembly GCF_001319805.1). Taxonomy (NCBI): domain Bacteria; kingdom Pseudomonadati; phylum Pseudomonadota; class Betaproteobacteria; order Burkholderiales; family Burkholderiaceae; genus Burkholderia; species Burkholderia sp. E168m22. The sequence goes on along the minus strand of NZ_BBSK01000116.1, from coordinate 6,792 downwards.
ACGCCCGGCCAGGCGCTACGGCACACGACGGCGCCGCGGCCCGCGTCGCGCAGGGTGTTCGCCCGGCGTCGCATGCCGTGCATATCGGCGCGCCGTCGCGTCGCGCCCGCTTCCGGCAGCCTGCGTATCGCCGGCGCACGCCACACGCCGGACAATCGGTTGGGGCATGCCATGTTCGTCTCCTGCATCAAAACGTGTTCTCGCCCTTCAGGTAATACGCGGTTTTCACGAAGAACGCCTTCACCGGATGGCCGGTCTGCGCGTCGCGGGCCGCCCGCGCTTGCATCGCGGCCTTCTCGTCGGGCCACCGGTCGGGCATCGGGTTGTACACGCGTTCGAGTGCACGCTGCATCGCGAGCGGATAGTTCTGGTTGCCGGCCGTCGTCGCGCGATAGCCGGCACGCGTCATCTGCATCAGTTGCACATCGGTTTCGGCACGCGCCGCCGACCAGGTCAACGGCGCGGCATGCGGGATGTCGCCGGCACCGATCGACTGCGCAAAGGCGACGGCAGGCAGCGCAACGAGTGCGCAGGAAAGAACAGCAACGGGAACGAGGGATCGCATAATGGCCTCCAGATGGTTGTCCCCGCATCGATCCATCATCGATGCGTTGAAACCATCGTATGTCGGGCCGCATCCCGCTTGAATAGCCGAATCCGCAATTGTTATTTTCAGGTGCGGCATTCGGCGTGCGCGCCGCGTCGTTCGCGAATTCCGCCGACATGGAATTTCTTTATTTCATTCAACGACCTGATCGGATTTCTACCGACGATCCGGTGGGTACTCGCCCGGCTCTTTCAATTTCCGAAATGGCGTGTTGCCGGTGCGATGCCGGCCGGTGCGCCTGCCCGCAAGGCTCCGGCGTGATATCGCGCACGCGGATACCGCCAAAGTGATTTGATCGGATCAGCCGATTCTTCTGATGCAGGACAAATCATCCGCATCGGCTTTCCGGATTGAGACACGACGCAAGCAGCAAGGACGCGCGATAATCACGCATCGGCCGTTTCGCACGGCATCTCAGGCATTCCCTTTTTTAATCGAGTCTTTCCATGGCTGCCCTCGACACTACCGCCATCGACAGCTGGCACGCGCACGTCTATTTCGATGCGGCGAGCCGCGACGCGGCCTGGGCGTTTCGCCAGGTCGTCGACGCGCGGTTCGGCGCGGTCATCGAACTCGGCCGCTTTCACGAACGCCTCGTCGGCCCGCATCCGGCCTGGTCGTACCAGATCGCGTTCGACGCCGCGCGCTTCGACGACATCGTGCCGTGGCTCGTGCTGAACCACGGCGCGCTCGACATCTTCCTGCATCCGAATACGCACGACGAACTGCGCGACCATCGCGATTGCGCGGTGTGGATCGGCAAGTCGTATACGCTGAATCTCGACGCGCTGGCCGGCTAAGGGCCGACGCCCGACCGCCTTCGCCACGGCAGGGCATCCACGTTTCGGGTCGACGTGAAACGTCCCGCGGCGGCACGCCCCTACAGTGGTTTCCGTGATCGACTTCCGGAAACCCGCCATGACACCCGCAGACACCGACGCCAACGCCCGGCGTATCCATGAAGACTGGCACGCAGCCGTCGTCGCCCGCGACTTCGACGCGCTGATGTCGCTGTATGCCGACGACGCGGTGCTCGAAACGCCGCTCGTCGTCGCCACGCTGCCCGCGCACGGCTCGGGCGTACTGCACGGCAAGGCCGCGATCGGCGCATTCTTCGCGGCCGGCCTGCGCAATCCGGACAACCAGCTCGGGCGCTGGTACCGAACCGGGCTGTTCTTCTCGAACGGCCGCCAGCTCGTCTGGGAATACCCGCGCGCAACGCCGGACGGCGACCAGGTCGATCTCGTCGAGGTGATGGACCTGCGCGACGGGTTGATCGCGCATCACCGCGTGTACTGGGGATGGGTCGGGTTCAATGCGTTGCGGGCCGCCGCGTCGCCGTCGCCCGAACGCGCATGACGGCCGCCGTACCTGATCAGGCCGCCGCGCGCCGCGTGCTCGCCGCGACCTGCGTGAGCTACATGCTCGTGCTGCTCGATGCGTCGATCGTCAACGTCGCGCTCACCGACATCGCGCACACGTTCGGCAGCCGCGTGGCCGGTCTGCAATGGATAGTGAACGCTTACACGCTGGCGTTCGCGAGCCTGTTGCTGACGGGCGGCACGCTCGGCGACCGGCTCGGCGATCGCACCGTCTATGTGGCGGGGCTGGCCGTCTTCGTCGCCGCGTCGGCCCTGTGCGGCGTCGCGCCGACCTTGCCGGCGCTCGCGGTCGCCCGCGCGTTGCAAGGCGTCGGCAGCGCGATGCTGGTGCCCTGCTCGCTGGCGCTGATCAATCGCGCGTTCCCCGAACCGGCCGCGCGCGCTTCGGCGATCAGCGTGTGGATGGGCTGCGGCGGCATCGCGATGGCGTCGGGTCCGCTGATCGGCGGCTTGCTGATCGATCTGTCCGGATGGCGCAGCCTCTTCTTCGTGAACCTGCCGCTCGGACTCGCCGGCATCTGGCTCGGCCGAACGGTCGCGCCCGCCGCCGTCGACCGGTCGCGGCAGTTCGACTGGGGTGGCCAGGCGGCGGCCATCGTCGCGATCGGGGCGCTGATCGGCACGCTGATCGAAGGCCCGTCGCTCGGCTGGCGCTCGGCGCCGATCGTCGGCGGCGCGATGGCCAGCGTCGTCGCGTGGATCGCGTTCATCGCGATCGAGGCGCGGCGCCGCGCACCGATGCTGCCGCTCGCGTTCTTCCGCAACCGGCTGTTCGCGGGATCGACGTTCGTGTCGATGGCGTCGGCGTTCGTGTTCTACGGCTTGCTGTTCGTGCTCAGCCTGTTCTATCGGCAGGTTCGCGGCGCCAGCCCGCTCGATACGGGGCTCGCGTTCCTGCCGATGACCGCGATGGTCGCGCTCGGCGGCCTCACCTCGGGGCGGGTCGTTGCACGCTTCGGCGCGCGCGGGACGATGTGCGCGGCGTTCGGGCTCTACGCGGCGGGCGCGCTCGGGATAACGGCCATCGGCGCGACGACGCCCGCGTGGCTTGCGGTCGCGCCGATGCTCGCGATCGGTTTCGCATCGGGCTTCATCTCGCCGGCCGCGACGGCGCCGGCGCTCGGGACGATCGATCGGCCGCGCGCCGGCGTGGCGGCAGCCGTGCTGAACGCGGCACGGCAAAGCGGATCGGCGCTCGGCGTCGCAATTTTCGGCGCGTGCATCGCGACGCTGCAACCGTTCCCGGTGGCGGTACGGGTGGTGCTGACGTTGGCCGCCGGATTGTCGGTGCTCGCCGCGGCAACGTGGTGGCTGACGGCGCAGGCAGCGCCAGCAACTGCCGAAACGACCGCCCCTCTGCGAGCCGCCGCGCGCCGCTAGCGCCTTCCCCGGCGGGCACGCCGCTCGCCGGGGGTTACCGACCGGCTCGACGCCCCATGCCGCTTACGCGACATACATCGCGACACTGACGAACTGGCACAGGCTGCCGGCCAGCACGAACAGGTGCCAGATGCCGTGCCCGTGGCGAATGCGTTCGTCGTTGATGAAGAAGTAGATCCCCGCGCTGTAGATCACGCCGCCGGCCACGAGCCATGCGGTGCCGATCGGCGGCAGCGCATGGATCAGCGGACGCACGGCGACGAGCGCGAGCCAGCCCATCAGCACGTAGAGGATCATCGACAGCAGGCGGGTGCGGCGCCCGAGCGTGAGTTCCTGCACGATGCCGAACACGGCGAGCCCCCAGCTCACGCCGAACAGCGACCAGCCCCACGGGCCGCGCAGCGTGACCAGCGTGAACGGCGTATAGCTGCCGGCGATCAGCAGATAGATCGCCGCATGGTCGCATTTCTGCAGGATCGCCTTCAGGCGCGGGTTGCGCACGCTGTGATATGCCGTCGAGATCGCGTAGAGCAGGATCAGCATCGCGCCGTACACGCTGAAGCTCACCACCTTGTACGGGTCGCCTTCGAGCGCGCCCATCGTCACGAGCGCGACGAGACCCGCCACCGACAGCACCGCGCCGACGAGATGGGAAATGCTGTTGAAACGCTCACCGACATGCACGACGTGTTCTCCTGCGGTCCATCGGAAAAAGAAAGTGCCCCAATGATACCGGCGGCCGGACGCCGCCGCGCTGCGCCCGGGCAAACGGCACGCGAGCACCGTGCGATGCGCGCCGCCGGCCCGCCAAAGAAAAAGCGCCGCGACATCCGTCGCGGCGCTTTCGTTTCGATACCGGGCTGATTCATCAGGTCATTGCAACGGCCCGGTTCAGCAACACTTCCCCGCTCCCGAGCCGTACCGCGCATTCTGACGCTCGCGGAAGAATTCCTCGTACGTCATCGGTTCGCGGTCCGGATGGGTTTCGCGCATGTGCGCGACGTAGGTGTCGTAGTCGGGCAGGCCGACCATCAGCCGCAACGCCTGCCCGAGGTAACGCCCCGCGCTGCGCAGGTCGCTGCCAAGATCGCTGAACATCGCGGCCTCTCCTCAACGTCCGCTGCCGAGCGCCTGCGCGGCCGGCATCGCTTCGTACGGCGTCTCGCGCACGGTCGGCTTCGACTCGCGGCGCGCGCGCAGCACGGCGATCACGCCGTACACCGCGATGGCCACGACGACGAAGATGAACAGCCCGGCCAGCGCCGCATCGATGTAGTCGTTGAAGATGATCCGTTTCATCTGCGCGATCGACTTCGCCGGCGCGAGCACCTTGCCTTCGTCCACCGCGGCCTGCAGCTTCGCGGCGTGCGCGAGGAAGCTGACCTTCGGGTTCGCGTCGAAAATCTTCTGCCAGCCGGCCGTCAGCGTGCAAATCAAGAGCCATGCGGTCGGCACCATCGTGACCCACGCATAGCGCTCGCGCTTCATCTTGAACAGCACGACGGTGCCGAGCACCAGCGCGATCGCGGCGAGCATCTGGTTCGAGATGCCGAACAGCGGCCACAGCGTGTTGATGCCGCCGAGCGGATCGACCACGCCCTGGTACAGGAAGTAGCCCCACGCGGCCACGCACAGCGCGGTGGCGACGAGGTTCGCGGGCAGCGACTCGGTGCGCTTGAGCGCCGGGTGGAACGTGCCGAGCAGATCCTGCAGCATGAAGCGGCCCGCACGCGTGCCCGCGTCGACGGCCGTCAGGATGAACAGCGCCTCGAACAGGATCGCGAAGTGATACCAGAACGCCATCATCGCTTCGCCGCCGATCACCTGGTGCAGGATGTGCGCCATGCCGACGGCCAGCGTCGGCGCGCCGCCCGCACGCGCGATGATCGTCGTTTCGCCGACGGCCTTGGCCGTCTGCGTCAGCATGTCGGGCGTCAGCACGAAGCCCCATTGCGTGACGGTGTTCGCGACCGCTTCCGGCGTCGAGCCGAGCACCGCGGCCGGCGCGTTCATCGCGAAGTAGATGCCCGGTTCGATCACGCACGCGGCGACCAGCGCCATGATCGCGACGAACGATTCCATCAGCATCGCGCCGTAACCGATGAAGCGCGCATTGGTTTCGTTGTCGATCAGCTTCGGCGTCGTGCCCGACGAGATCAGCGCGTGGAAGCCCGACACCGCGCCGCACGCGATCGTGATGAACAGGAACGGGAACAGGTTGCCCGACCACACCGGGCCCGAGCCGTCGACGAACTTCGTCAGCGCGGGCATCTTCAGTTCCGGTGCGACGACCAGGATGCCGATCGCGAGGCCGAGGATCGTGCCGATCTTCAGGAACGTCGACAGGTAGTCGCGCGGCGCGAGCAGCAGCCACACCGGCAGCACCGATGCGACGAAGCCGTAGCCGATCAGGATCCACGTGAGCTGCGTGCCGCTGAACGTGAACCACGCGGCAACCGCCGGCGAGGCGGCCACGTTCTGGCCGAACGCGATCGCCGCCATCAGCCCGATGAAGCCGATGATCGACACTTCGCCGATGCGGCCCGGACGGATGTAGCGCGTATAGACGCCCATGAACAGCGCGATCGGAATCGTCGCGGCGACGGTGAACGTGCCCCACGGCGAATTGGTCAGCGCCTTCACGACGATCAGCGCGAGCACCGCGAGGATGATCACCATGATCAGGAACGCGCCGAACAGCGCGATCACGCCGGGCACCGTGCCGAGCTCCATCTTGACGAGGTCGCCGAGCGAACGGCCGTCGCGACGCGTCGAGATGAACAGCACGATGAAATCCTGCACCGCGCCGGCGAACACGACGCCGGCCAGAATCCACAGCATGCCGGGCGTGTAGCCCATCTGCGCGGCGAGCACGGGGCCGACCAGCGGCCCGGCGCCGGCGATCGCGGCGAAGTGATGGCCGAACAGCACGTACTTGTTGGTCGGCACGTAGTCGAGGCCGTCGTTGTACTTGACCGCCGGCGTCATCCGCAGCCCGTCGAGCTGCATGACCTTGCTGGCGATGAAACGGCTGTAGAAGCGATACGCGATCAGATACACGCAGACTGCGGCGATCACGATCCAGAGGGCACTGACGCGCTCGCCGTGCGCGAGTGCGATCGTGCCGAATGCGAACGCGCCAAGCAGCGCGACCGCGATCCATAGCAGGGTACTGGAAGCCCGATTCATGGCGTCTCCTGGTCTCCAATGTGTTTTTGAGTGGATGCGGCGAGGGGCCGAACCCGCGTGACGTCGATGCGTCGTGCCGCAGCCTCGCGGAGACCGCAGCGATGGGCCGTAGTATTCCGCGCGACGGGGGCCACTTACAAGCGGATAACTACGTATGACGATCTACGTAGAATTACGTAGAACGTTTGGCGTGTGCGCGCTGTCGGCGTTGGTTTGCATAAATTTGTTCCCAAA
>NZ_BBSK01000115.1:0-34909 GCF_001319805.1 Burkholderia sp. E168m22 | reverse complement strand
CCTTCCCAAATTTTGCATAAATTTGTTCCTAGCCCCCTCCCCTGCCCCTCAACGCAACTCCCGCATGTTCGTATTTGAGCGCTCACAAGGCTCCACGCCTCCCGATCGATAGCCTCACCGCGTCTAGCCGCGCTTGTACGTAAGCGCGGCAAAGCACGCACGCTGGCGCAGCGTTGCGTGGGGAGTCCACATCTCACCGCGAATTGCGCCTGTTATCAAAGACAGGCGGCCAAGCTTGGCGTCGTGAACGGCATTGCGCGGCGTTGCACGGTTATCCGAAGAGCCTACCAGTAAGCCCCGGTTTGCGCGCTCGCGAGCAACCTCGCAATCAGATCTACGCCTTCAGGAGTGTGAAGGTAGTCTGCAGGACATCCTCCACCGAGAGCCGGAACCGGCGAATGAAGCCAGTTGAGAAGCCATGACCGTGCGTCAAAGCCATCCGGATTCCCAGATTCTTCGATCATCCTCCGAACCTGCGTGACAAGCATTTCAACGACGGCTGGCGAGATACTTTGTGGGCCTGAATCCGATGGCAGCGAATCCTCGCGGTTGCCTTTTCTAGTGGTGGGCATTTATGTGTCGCGCTCGATTCGGCGTTGGTCGCGCGCCGATATCTCATACGGGGCTTAGCAAGCAGTGACCCCGCCAAGACCCGTTCTCCAGACGCTTACCGTAGAACCCGTCTATAATTGACAGTGCAGCTCTTAACTGCACAAAGTGTAAATATAGAGTTCTGCCCATATCATCGTGAACAGATCTCTGTAGGCTGACTGACGGAAACGTTGATCCACGAATGGCTCAATGCATCAATATATACGCTTTCTGCCTCAGAACCGAAAACAGGGAGCGGAGCTTGGTGGCTGAGGATAATCCCGCACCATTCTCTGTCCCACCTATCTACCAGCTTCACCAATGACCAGACGGGGTGATGATCACTAGTCGGCTCAATCACGATCCGACTATCCAGCCCATCCGCTCCCGATTGAAGCCAGGTACGCCAACACGGCCTTTTCTCGGCCGTCGGCCACCAGACGTTGGGCAGTTTTGCCATCGAATTCTGGCAGCGAACTGTGCCGATACCACTCAAGCGCAATCCATAGATTTCCGGAAACGGCCATGGCTGCCCTGATAACGCGCAGATGCTGTGCCGACCGGGAAAGTAGCCAAGAAGCGGTTGCACGGTCGCGCTTACTAGACATTGATGTTTTTACCAGTTACTGATCCTGCGCACGAACGATGTCCGTACCTTGAGAGGTCAAGCGAAACGCATATGCCTTTCGACCTCCACTTGCTGGTGGCTCAGATGTCAACAGTCCAATCGACGTCAGAAAGTCGGTATCGCGCTTCAGGCATTTGAGCTGATCGCGGTTGCATCCGGGCGACCGGTACACGAGCGCAAGCAGTTCCAGATATTCGTCGCTTAGAGATCGCGACACCTCCCACGCCACAAGGCGATGGCGATGACAGTACCAAATCTCCGAAGCAACGCGATGCTCCATCTGTTGCATCTCACGCGGGTCGTAAAAGGTCAACATCCGACGCTGCTTGCAATCTGCATGGCTGCATTGCAGAAAAAGATGGCCAGCCCCTTGCTCCTGCTCGCTGTCCATCCAACGTCGAAAGACAGGCTCAGCAACATGGAAGCGTTCTGCGCCAATTTCAACGGGATTTCTGAACCACGCAGTCAGTTGACGAAGGGGCACCGTCAAGTATCGACCTCGGTACCAGACGTCGACCGATCCGTTCAATAACGTGGTCGCAACCATCTCGGCATGCCCGTGGGACACATTCTTCTTTCCAGCATCGAACAACGATAGCATTTCCGAGACTTCGGTGAGCCCACCAACTACATCGCTCACTACCGACTGCACATCCGACAGCGCTCCATCGCCATACATCACCGCTAACTACTCCATCATTCATTGACGACAAGATCGGGACAACACCCGCTCGGTCCTCACTTCGTCGCTTTCTACTTGTCTGGCATTAATGGGTCGTAAATGCCGTGGCCAATCGATGATGATACCTCGACCATACGCGCATGGAAAGGGTATCGGGCCGAAGCGACACAGAAGCGCACCTCAAGCAGATAGGTAGGTCGATCCGTGCACGCCGACTCGCACTCAACATTTCGCAGGAATCACTCGCCCACCTCGCGAACATCGACAGAAGCCACATGGGCAAAATCGAGAGGGGCGAACGAAATGTCACGTTGCTGAATCTTCTGAGAATCTCTCGAGCGCTTGCTTGGCAACCTTCAGAACTTCTCGCTTCGGCAGGTTTGTAACGAGGTAACTCGCACGCGATCGCAGCGGCTTTTGATCCGACTGGCGAGGAGTAAGCCAGTCCTCAAACTCCTTATGCAAAAGGAGACCCCGCCCCCAACGGCCACCCAGCGTCGCCGAATAGCTCGTCGAAACCATCACGACAGAGCCGAAGCATATCTTCCGGATCGATGTCGCGTTCAGGCTGCGCAATTTCGACCGCGGCGCGGATAATGTCGTTGACTTCCGTGAATAGCTCGTCGACACCGGATCTCACCGACTTCCGTTGTGCCTCCGTCATCGTGTCATACAGGCGCTTCCAGATTGGGATCAGATCATCCTCGATCGTGTTCACGAAGTGAAGCATCGCATCGTGGATGTAGAGCACGTCTTGAGCACGCTTTTCCGGAATCCGGTCGTCGCGAATCAACAACTTCTGGACCATGAAGCTCACTGGATTCGGGATCTGGAGATCCGGCACGTCTTCGCCGAGACCCGACTCGTTGGCCGGGATCGTGACCGCCCACGGCTCGTGTAGAAGCACTTCGAGGTGACGCAGCTTCTGGGCCACGACGCCGGCATTCGCCTCGGTCGCATCCTTTTCCAGCTGCTTCGTCACCTTGTTGCGCCGACAAGGACTGCCCGTCAACGGCGTGAGGAATTCCGCGTAGAAGCCTTTCGCCCCCGCGCCCATGACCTTCTTTGCAATCTCTGACCGCCTCTACGCAGTCGTTTTTATTTCGAACTCCTGGAGCAAAACGCCCGGTCAAACTGCCGCGCCCTTTGCGCCTCGTCACTATGCAAGTAGGTCGACGTTGTCGAAATTGACGCATGCCGCAGATTGTCGCGCACCATGATCAGTTCCGCGCCACGCGCCAACGCATGCGTGGCATGTGTATGGCGTATCCAATGCGGGCTCGCGCGGCGCAATTTCTCGGCGGTCGCCGGCTGTTCCCCCTCGATCGCACCGGCCACCAGCAGGAAAAAGCGGCGGATCACCCTCCAAAGACGGGTACTCTGAATGCCGGCAGCGTCTTCCTCAAGACTTGAAACGAGCGGAGTAGAAGGAATCCAACGAGATGGCGTCACCGGCAACCCGCGCTGCATGAGCCAAAAATCCAACGCGGTTCGCGCCAGTGTCGGTAACGCAACCTTACCGGGCCTCCCGCCCTTCCCGATCACATGCAGCCAGTGATCGCCATGTTCGTCGCGGCGGATATCGCCCAGCTTGGCGCCAACCAGTTCGCCGGCGCGCAGCCCCGTCGCGTAGCCGAAGTCCAGTAGAAAGCGTAAGCGCTGAGCAGCTGGCTCGCTCCAGCCGTATGACCATTCAAGCCCGTCGGCCAGTGTGCGGATCAACAACCACTCGCCCTCCGTAAAGCCCCGCGAGACGTCCAGTCCCGTATGCAACACGCCACCTCGCACCTTGACGCCAGCAAATGGGTTCGCCTGAACATAGCGCTGCTCAACCAGCCAACGAAACATTGCGGATAGCACCGTCAACGCATGCGCTGTCGACCGAGCTGATAGGGAACCGTTAAACGGCCGCCACTCGACGCTCTGTCGTGGCCGAGGCGGCCCCACCCAACGCTCCCGCGGTGTCGGCCGACGCAAGAAGCCGCGATACGCAATCGCGTCATCCGTCGTGAGCGACGACAATGCTCGACCGCGCTCGACGATCGCCCACAGGATCAGCCGCTCGGCTTCTTTCCTGTAGGCACGTTGCGTATCCGCTGATTCATGCAGCGACAACCAGGAGAGGACGGCCTCGTAGTCATTCGATGCGCTCAGCAAGCAGGCCTCCTGCGGTGCCCGAAACTTTCCACGCGTGCCGTTAACCTCATGCGGCACGTGCATTCGCTCCCACGGAACGATGTTTCCGGACGGTACCGCGGCGATCAACGTGCGGGCTCGTTCGGTCAAGGCCGGGTACGCAGCAAAAAACGCTTCAACGTGCCGCGCGCCGGCGGCCCCAAGACCGTCGATCGTCGACCACCAGCGGCTCCGACGCGGAATTCGGACGGTCAGGTCTGCAAGCGTTCTGATCCCGTGCGCCTGCAGGGACACCACGACACGTGGCGGCAGCCATTCGCCAATTTCATCCGAGATGTGCGGCTGGGGAACAGGTAGATGACGCAGTACATCGATGGCCTGGACGACAGCGTCTACCACGGCTTGAGAAGGACGATCGACGAACGCGATCGCGAGATCCTCGCGATGACGCGCTCGAGCAAACGCCACGAGTCGCCGGCGAATGCGCCCGAGGATGCTACGCGACGATGCGCCAGTTGCCCGCCGTTCGCTCAGGTAACGAGAGACAGCGGCTCGCGCCTCCAGACCGGCGTACCAGCTCCGTAGCGCGGCAAGCTCCGCCTCGTCCGGAAAGTCGAGCGTGGCTTCGTCGGCAGTGGCATGGAACTGACGCGTTTTCATGATCTCCAGTTTAGGCGATTTTTGATGATAGGCAGATAATAATCCTTATCTGCCTATCATCATCAAATTGCTGACAAAGTTATTTCAATTCGTAATGGTTAGGTACGTAATACGGCCGCAATCGGCAAGCGCTTGCGGTTCGTGATGCCCTGTCACCGCCGCTCCCAGGCATCCAGATAGTGATGCGACGGGATCGTCGCAAGCTGCTCGTCGTGGATGACGGTGGAGCAGCCCCCTGAAACACCGAACACAGTCCCCCACTTACAATAACGGGTGTCTGGAGATACAGGGGCAAGTCCAGACGGGAATGCGCTCAACGGTTGCCAGTTCGTGATCGAACAGCAGGCAACGCGGCGCTTCCGGCATCGTCCATCTGTCATCAACACCACACGTCAACGTCGACGGTACGCCTGCGCGTGATTGCGCCCACCTTGATGAGACATGTGCCGGCACTATAATTTTTGATGCAGGATTCGCGCTCGAACGGTCTCCCGAACTCATCGAGAAAAGGGACATATTGCTGCCGCCATCCCGTCCGGTCGTCGGATCGGTAAAGTGTGAGGATTGGCCTCTCCCGCCGATTCCCACTGCGCCCCTAATGGCTGGATTCTTCATCGTCGCCCGAGCGCGAGCGCAGGAGCCACGCATGCAGGACAACCCGCCCATCACCGAAAATCACCTGCTTGCCGCGCTGCCGGAAAACGAACGCGCTCACCTCGCCGCTCACCTGACGCTTGTCGACATGCCGTTGGGAAAAGTGCTGTACGAATCGGGCGGCCAGCTTCATCACGTCTATTTTCCGACCACGTCGATCGTGTCGCTGCTGTACGTGATGGAGGACGGCTCGTCTGCGGAAATCGCGATCGTCGGGCATGAGGGCATGATCGGTGTGTCGCTGTTCATGGGCGGCGAAACGACGCCGAGTCGCGCCGTCGTGCAAAGCGCTGGGCAGGCCTACCGGCTCGACGCGAGCGTCCTGAAAGAAGAATTCAGGCGTGGCAATGCGATGCAACGCCTGTTGTTGCGCTATACCCAGGCGCTCATCACGCAGATGGCGCAGACTGCGGTGTGCAACCGCCATCATTCCATCGATCAGCAGCTGTGCCGCTGGCTGCTGCTCAGCCTCGACCGCCTGCCTTCGAACCAGTTGCGCATGACGCAGGAACTGATCGCCAACATGCTGGGCGTGCGGCGGTCGGGCGTGACGGAGGCTGCTTTGAAGCTGCAGGACGCGGGCCTCATCCGCTACAACTACGGCCATATCCAAGTGCTGGACCGACCCGGGCTCGAAAAGCGCGTGTGCGAATGCTATGCGGTGGTCAAACGCGAATTCGATCGCCTGCTTCCCGATCTGAAGCGACTCTAGCCGCCACTGAGCCGCATCGTGCCGGCCTTTCCCGCAACTGCCCTCGATGTCCGAGAAGGCCCGGAAGCGGCCGATCGACACCTTGCCGCCAACCTCGCCTCATCCGGCGACCCAGTACGGCGCCCGGTTGTAGTACTGGTGAAGCGACAATCCCCACTGCGATTGCGTCATCACCGGCCAATGCTCGTCGTCGAAGCCAGGGGTACTTTTGACATGCGCGGCGGTCACGTCCAGGTGGAAACATTTGTCACCGACATCGTATTTCATCGCACTCCACGGAATGGCACAAAGCATCTCGCCCATGCCGCCGCTGGACGCTACCGCGTAGGCAATTTTGCCGTGGTGCAAATCGAGCACGATGTCGAACACGTTGCCGATATCCTCACCGTCCGACGCGATGATCTTGCTGCCCCTCAGGACATCGGCGGTCGTCACCATATGACCGGGTTCATCGCCAGCATCGCGTTCGACGAGCTTGCCCCCGTTGCCGTCATCCCCGGATCGGTCGGGGGTGTGGAGCATCCTCATGATGTCCTCCTTGGACAAGTTCCGGGAATATCCGTCTCGTACACGGCCTCGACATCGAAAGCGGCACTCGACGCACGAGGAAACGCTGCGCGCACCGGCATTGGAAGTCGGTACGGTTCCGTACCCGAGCACCTCGGGAATATTGGCTCGCCGACGCTCCGACCGATTCCGCCACGCTTATCGATATCGCCGAATACCGGCGACGACTCGATCCTTCGTAGTCTCGCAGGGCGCTGCCCCTGCGCTAGCGGTGCTTGATGTGCAACGACTTCCGGTGATGCTTTCGATGGGCCGGGCGGGAGATCATCCTCGTGACACCACCGATCGACGGCGGATCGCTGGCGGGGAACGTCCCCTCCACCGCCTCGTCGACATTGCGCTCGCTCTTGCCACCGTTCGTATGCTGCTCTCGATACCTGCTGCGCATAACCGCCTCCGTGGAGTTGATGGTCGGATCGGGCCGGATTCATCTGGCCCACCAGCGTGAAACGCCTCCGGTCACGATGCCAGCATAGGCCCGATTGGAATATTCCGCCCGGTGCGAGCGTGATCCGCCGGACATCGCGAAACGGCCACGTACACCGGAAAACCGTCCGGCATAGGACAGACTGAGCCCGCGCATCCCGCGTATAGCTGGGCTACCGGGCCGAAATTCGCCGCCGACCGGATGCGTCGCGGTACGTCGACTTCTTCCCAATTTTTCACCAGGATCCGCCACGACACTCGTTCTTCTCGCTCTCCCCCGACAGATTGCCGGCGAGTTCTCCGTGGCGGCGACAGTCGCCCTCGGCGCGGCCGTCTTCCCCTCACTCTCGAATGCCCGCGGCTCCGCACCGGATCAAGCACCGCCCCACATCATGCCCGTGGCGGCGCAAAGGTCGATCGACGGGCGCATCAACAGCCTGCACCAGCGGCTTGGCATCACGCCTGGCCAGGAATCGCTGTGGCAGCCGGTGGCGCAGGTGATGCGCGACAACGCGAACGCGATGGAATCGCTCAGGAAGGCACGTAGCGATCACGCGAACGACATGAGCGCGATGGGCGATCTTCATTCCTATGGCGAAGTCACCAACGTGCACGCAGATGGCGTCAAAAAGCTGACCACGGCGTTTCAGCCGCTTTACGACAAGATGTCCGATACGTAAAAGCAGAACGCGAATGCGATTTTCCGTGGCAACGGTCGCCACCTGATCAAGGAGCAATAGTTCCGGACCTTCTGCCGATACCGACTGTCGATGACAGCCGCTGACCGGCAGATTGCGGATCGTACACGGGAGAACATGATGGACGTTTCTGCCGGACACGCACGTCGAAACACGGTGGCGCCGAGATCAGGCACGCGGCTCGTCGGCATGATCGTTGCGTTCGGCTGCCTTGTCGTTGCACCGCAGTTGCATGCGGAGAGAATGAATCACGGCTGGGACAAGGGCAATCACGCGCGCATGACGCATCAGGGCGGTCGCTACTACGACCATCACCGGCATGGAGGCGACGGCTATTACGATGGCGAGGATGACGCTTATGCCGCGCCTCCGATGGTTTACGAGCCGGCACCGGCGCCCGGCGTCTCGCTGTTCATCCCGCTGCGGCTGCGTTGACGTACGAATCCAGTCCGGCGGACGGGTACACCTGGCGGCACGTGGATGTGGCGATCCTCACTGCTTCGTGATCCTGATGACGAAGCTGGCGAGGAGGTGTCGCGACATGCCGGGAGGGGCGGTTCGCGCCCGTGCGCGCATTGTACGGTTTCGTACCGCATCGGGCATTCGTCGCGTGTAGCGTCTCAATCATGCCGGCCGCCCGAGGGGACGCGCTTAGCAGGCATCGCTCCGCATCGGCGGGCGAACGGCTGGATACCACTGCACGGCAGGCAGGTCAGCCGGATCACCGAAGTGCCGGGCATCGCTCTGACGAGGACATCATGTTGCGAAGCATCCGAAGGTTGCACGGAGACACGGTTCGAGCGAAGGACGGCGATATCGGGCACATTAACCAGGCCTACTTCGACGACGACAACTGGTGTATTCGCTACCTCGTCGTCGAGACGGGCGACTGGCTGCACGACAGACGGGTTCTAATCTCGCCATATTCCGTAACACATCCCGAATTCCGCACGCTATATGTCAGTCTGTCGCAAGAGCAGGTGAGAGACAGCCCGAATCTGGACACGCACAAGCCGGTATCGCGCCAGCACGAGATCGAGTACCTGCGTTACTACAACTACCCGACTTACTGGGGCGGCCCGAACCTTTGGGGGATGGGTGCTTACCCGGCTTTCGATCCGGCCGGACCGTCGCAGGATCTCGATGCCGGCGACCCGCTGTTCTCGCACGGCGCGCCGGCCAGTGCGCCGGCGGATACGCATTTGCGCAGCACCGGCGAGGTCGACGGATATCGGCTCGAAGCCACGGACGGACATATCGGTCACGTGTCCGACTTCATTTACGACGATGAAGCCTGGGTGATCCGCTATCTCGCGATCGACACGTCGAGCTGGTGGTCGACCGGCAAGGAAGTCCTGATCGCGACGCACTGGCTTGACCAGGTGGAATGGCATACGGAAACGGTGTCGGCCACGCTCACGCGCGACGCGATCCGCCGCAGCCCTCCCTACGACGACTCGCAGCTCGTGCATCGAAGCTACGAAATCGAGTTGCACGAATTCTACGGCAAGCACGGCTACTGGCCCCGAGACCGCTAACGCGGACGACGGGCCGTCAACGCAACCACCATCCCGTTTGGGATGTTGCGTGACCGAACGCCAAGGAGCAGTTGCATGACCTCAACCGATTTCCCGTCAATCCAAGGGGCGGCACTCGATGCGCTGTGCATCAATACGCTGCGCTTCCTGTCGATCGATGCCGTGCAGAAAGCGGCGAGCGGCCATCCAGGCCTGCCGCTCGGCGCCGCGCCGATGGCCTATGCGCTATGGATGCGTCATCTCAAGCATCACCCGGCCAATCCGGCATGGTTCGATCGCGATCGCTTCATCCTGTCGGCCGGACATGGATCGATGCTGTTGTACAGCCTGCTCCACCTCACCGGCTACGACCTGCCGCTCGATCAGATCGGCCGCTTCCGGCAATCGGGCAGCCTCACGCCCGGCCATCCGGAGCGCGGCCTCACTCCGGGTGTCGAGACGACGACCGGCCCGCTCGGCCAGGGTTTCGCCAACGCCGTCGGCATGGCGATGGCGGAAACGCAGCTCGCCGCGTGCTACAACCGTCCCGGCTTCGAGATCGTGGATCACCGCACCTACGCACTCGTCAGCGACGGCGACCTGATGGAAGGCGTCGCGGCGGAAGCGGCATCGCTTGCCGGCCATCTCCAGCTCGGTAAGCTGATCTGCCTGTACGACGATAATCGCGTCACGCTGTCCGCCGGCACCGCGATCACCTTCACCGAAGATCGCGCACAACGGTTCGACGCCTACGGCTGGCATACCGAAACGGTCGAAGACGGCAACGACCTGGCCGCCATCGATGCGGCGCTGGTCAACGCACGCGCCGAGCAGCGACGTCCGTCGTTGATCCTCGTGCGCACGCATCTCGGCTATGGCTCGCCCAACCGGCAAGACACGTACCAGGCTCACGGATCGCCACTCGGCGATGCCGAGGTGCGCCTGACCAAGCACAACCTCGGCTGGCCGCCCGATCCCGCGTTTCATATTCCCCCACCGGCGCTCGCGCATTTTCGCCGGGCGCTGGCGGAGGGGCGAGTACGGGAAGAGCAGTGGAACGCGCGGTTCGAGGCCTATACGCGCGCGTTCCCCGAGCTGGCTCGGATGCTGCTGAACACTGTGCACGGCAAGCTGCCCGACGGTTGGGACCGCGATATCCCGGTCTTTCCGGCCGATCCGAAAGGCATGGCGACGCGGGTCGCATCCGGCAAGGTGTTGAACGCCCTCGCCTCCCGCGTCCCGTCGCTGGTCGGCGGCTCCGCCGACCTAAACCCCTCCACCTTCACCGCGCTAATCGGGCTCGGCGATTTCGAGGCCGCCGGCGTGAACGCGCTCGACCGACAAGGGTCCGACGGCGGCGGCTGGAGCCGTAGCGGCCGCAATCTGCATTTCGGCGTGCGCGAGCATGCGATGGGCGCGATCCTGAACGGCTTGGCGGCCCACGGCGGCATCCGGCCATTCGGCGCGACCTTTCTGATCTTTTCCGACTACATGCGTCCGCCGATCCGGCTCGCCGCATTGATGCGTCTGCAGGTGATCTACGTGTTCACGCACGACAGTCTCGCCGTCGGCGAGGACGGTGCGACACATCAGCCGATGGAGCAGCTTGCCGGACTGCGTGCGGTCCCGGGCCTGCTGGTGATTCGACCGGCCGATGCCAATGAAACCGCCGTCGCGTGGCGTGTGGCGCTCGAAGCGCGGGAGCGACCGACTGCGCTGGTACTGACCCGCCAGGACGTGCCGACCATCGATCGCCTCCGGTTCGCGCCGGCCGAGGGCTTGCGGCGTGGCGGCTACGTCTTGGCCGATGCCCCCGATGGCCACCCCACGCTGATCCTGATCGCGACGGGCTCGGAAGTCACGCTCGCGCTGGCGGCACAAGTCGAATTGCTCGCGCGCGGCGTAGCGGTTCGGGTGGTGTCGCTGCCCTGTTGGAGATTATTCGACGCTCAGCCCCAGCCATATCAGGACGCCGTGCTGCCGAAGTCGGTCGGCGCGCGGCTGGCGATCGAAGCGGGTGTGTCACAAGGCTGGCACCGCTATGTCGGCGATCGTGGCGACGTACTCGGCATCGCGGGTTTCGGCGCGTCGGCGCCGGGCGCCGAGCTGATGCGAGATTTCGGCTTCACGGTCGAGAACGTCTGCGACCACGCACTGAAACTGCTCGCCTGATCCGTGGACGGCCCGTACGCGTATCAACCGTTCGGGCCGCAGCTGGCATGGCACATACCGGCTTCGAGTACCGCGTCGACCATCGACTGGGCATCGGGCACGATGCGCCACGTGATCCGCTCCGCTCTCCTGTATGAGGCACTGGCGCATTCTCGTTCGCGCACGGGCCGTGACTGCCGGCATGCGCGTGGCGGACGGCGGGCGCCGGGACCTTCCACAACCAACCGAACGCGCGAAGCGCCGCCCATTCCGCCACCCGCCATGCTCAAGCGGTGGCGGGCTTGCCGGCTCGGCGCTCGAGCATGAGAATAAGGGCGATGATGCTGACGAAATGCATGCGTTCAGATGGCGTCGGACTGCCGTGTTCGAGAATCGATTCCAGCCTAATTCGCCAGAGTGCCCATGGCGCAGGCTCACCGGGGGCGACGCGTGCAATGAGTCGTTCGAGTGAACGGAGGTCTTCCTCGATTGCTGTGTGGGCCATGGCAATGCTCCGGTTGTCGTGAGGAACGGCGGACAGTCTATGCCGAAGCACTGCGCCGCTCTGCCCGCTACCGTACATCGCATGCGCGCGGGGCACTTCCCGGCAGCGACGGCCGCAATGCAGGCGCCCGGCGCGATACTGTGCGACGGGCGCGGGGGGCATCGGCGCCCCGTCCGGCGCGAGCCGTCCCGTGCGTGCCGCGCACCACCCTCCACGACGCCGCATGGCGACCTGCGGCCGACACGCGGCGAGCACAACGTGATCCATGCGAGGTATGCAAAGTGACCGAAACGATCGGATGCCTCATCTTCGGAGCCCTGCTGATTTTCATGGGACTCATCGGATCGTCGCTTAAGCGCCTGCCGCTGAGTGCGGCCATGGTGTATCTCGGGATCGGCTTTCTGGTCGGACCGGCCGGCACCGGCTTCCTGTCGCTGAAATTGCCGGACGACGTCACGAACTTGCGCATTGCTGCCGAAATCGGCTTGCTGATCTCGCTGTTCGCGATCGGCCTGAGGCTGCGTGTCCCGCCCGCCGATCCCCGCTGGATGCTGCCGCTGCGGCTCGGCGTCGTCGCAATGATCTTCACCGTGGCGTCGATCGCCGCGCTCGGCGTGCTGGTGCTGAATTTGAATCTCGGTGTCGCGGTACTTCTCGGCGCGATGATCGCGCCGACCGACCCCGTGCTCGCTCATGACGTCGGCGTGCGCGACGCGGGTGACGTCGAGCTGGTACGTTTTTCGTTGTCCGCCGAAGGTGGGATCAACGACGGCACGGCCTACCCGTGCGCGGTACTCGGCATGCTTTTGTGCGGTTCCGGCACGACGTCGGCGCTTCACTGGAGCATGGTCGGCGGCATTGCATGGGGTATCGCGTCCGGTGCGGGCGCAGGCTGGCTGCTCGGCTTCGTCACGGCCCGGCTCGTCGCATTCCTGCGCAGCCGTCACAGCCAGGCGCTCGGCCTCGAAGGGTTCTTCGCGCTCGGCCTGATCATGCTGTCGTACGGTGTGGCGCTCGCCATTCATGGCTACGGGTTCCTGGCCGTGTTCGCGGCGGGCGTCGCGATGCGGCGCGTCGAACATCGAACGAGCGGCCAGAAGACGTCGAAGGAGACGGTCGGCGTCGTGAACAGCGAGGATGTCGAAGCCACCGCCACCGATCCCGACAAAGCCCATGCCTTCGTCGCGGAATCGGTCATGGGATTCACAATCGAGCTTGAACACATCGTCGAAGCCGTCCTGATCCTGCTGATCGGCGCGCTCGTCTCACGGTATTGGGCTGACATGCTCACCTGGGCGGGCGCGGCCGTGGTCGCGACACTGCTGTTCGTCATCCGGCCGGCCGCCACCCAGCTTGCGCTGATCGGCTCCCGGGCGTCGCACCACCAGCGCCGGCTGATCAGCTGGTTCGGCATTCGCGGCGTGGGTTCCCTGTATTACCTGATGCTGGCCATCGAGCAAGAGCCGCGCGCGCAACTGTTGCCGATGGTTCCGTGGGTACTGGCCATCATCGCCGTGTCGATCGTGCTGCACGGTATTTCAGCTGCGCCGCTGATGCGTCGTTATGCGTGAGACCCAGGACGGGCGTAGTGACGCGATGCGTGGGCTGGTCGAACGGTTTGGCGCGATGCCACACCCGACACTCAAGGTGCCGGGCGACAGTCCTTCCATGAACTTGCAGCGTCGATGATGTCCCGCGTCACAGCCTGCCCAGCCGCATCAGTATGAGTAACACGACCAATACCAAGCCCAGCAATCCGCTTGGACCATAACCCCAGCCGTTGCTGTAGCGCCAGGTCGGGATCATCCCGACCATCAGCAGCACGGCAACGATCAGTAGAAGTAGTCCCAGTGACATGCCGTCTCTCTTCAATCAATCCGGCCAGTCATGCCGCGATGCGTCCGCATCGTTGGCCTCGCCGAATGCAATCGAACCGATGTTTCCGTCGAAACGCTCCCGAGCGATTCCACGTCGACGCGCGCACGCGCCGTTCGTCGCCGGTCGCGTCGAAATTCGCGGGGTCGCCTCTCGAATGCCGGAGTTACCCGGACGGAAGTCGTCCTGCTTCTTCATGCAGGGCTCGTGCGCGATGCACCCGGTTCGGGACGTGCATCGACTCTTTCGATATCAAGGTAGGCGGACGCGGGCGTGGAGTATGTCCGGCGACGTACCGGACGCACGGCACCGCGCGACGGATCGACCTGTCGACACCGACGAGCCGACGATCGTGGGTACCAGCTGCGAAGTTCGTCACCTGCTTTTTCGGGTGACGGGACCCGGTTCAGTGGAGATGCCCTCCGAACAAACCGAGCAACCCGATGACGATCAGGTAGATCGCAACGATGTAATTCAACAGCCGCGGCACGACGAGAATCAGAATGCCGGCGATCAGCGAAACCAGTGGGCCTGCGCTCGTGAGGATGTGCATATGCCCTCCGCAAGATTGAAAACGACAGATGGATACGAATCCGCGCTGCCTCCGATGCTCGTTACAGCGACTTGACCCAGGCGACACGCGGGCTCTTGGCGGTCGCGCAAGAGCGCGCAAGGAGCGAGCCGACGCCGGCGGCGGTGATGTGGCATTCGTCGATCTGGCGGCCGCTCGCGTCGGATGTGCCGGTCGTCGTGCATCCCTGCACCACGACGCAGATAGCAAGACGCGATCCCTGCGTACCTCATGTAAGTGTTTTTCGCTGCATGATTCGCCTCAGGCAGTTCGTGGATATCCCCGACGCTACACACTGGCGAACGTGAATGCGGTACGAAAGCGTACCAAGCATGTAAAAACAGACAACCACCCTTCGCAGCGATCGACCCGGGAGCCGCCCGCATACACCTGCTCGCGTGGCGGTGCCGGTTCACGTACGGCATCGTACCGACTTCCGTCACGAACGCGCTCAACCTGTATTCCGGCATCCTGATTGTCGCGCGCCGAAGCACCAGTACGACGCTTCGATGGTTCAGGATTTCGTACCGGTGAAACATGCGATCCATGTCAAGGAGCAAGATGATGAACAGGGATCAGATGAGAGGCCGCATCGCGGAAGCGAAGGGCAAACTGAAGGAAATGGTCGGCAGAATCATGGGAAATCGATCGACCAGGATGCAGGGCAAGGTCGAACAGGTCATCGGAAAGACGCAAGCGTCATTCGGTGACGCGAAGGAGCAACTCAGGAAGCGGCCGTAGGATGCTCACGCGAACGGTTCGGTTCTATCGCACCGCGCGATCGGGCAACGTGACGCGAATTCACCGGATGTTGACGGCGCGTGCAGGCAACATCCGGCGCTACCCGCTTCCCGACCGACCTTCAAGATATCGCAATGCGTCGAGGGTGGTCGCTGTGCACGTCGGCAAGCGGCTTGTGCTGCGCGTCTCCCACGCCGGGAAAGAACGTGTCCCACGCGTCCCGGACACCTTTCGCCGCGGTCGCATCTGCGGTCGCATCCACTGCAAGCGTCTCCTGGTCGCTCGACTTGGCCGGATCGGAACACAAGCCTCGCCAGCGCGTAAAGGTGAGCATCGGCTTTTCCGTCCATTCGCCGTCGCCGAACTTCGCAAACGCCGTGTCTCCGCTCACCAGTCGAACCTCATACCATCCGTCGCGCACAGGCGCATATTGGTCCAGCGTAAACCATCGTGTAGATTGGATTTTCATCGTTGCCTCATGGGTCCATGGATCGTTGTACAGGAAAAACCCGGTCGACGCGTGCGCGCTAATCGGCGCACCGATTCAGCCACAGCCGGCCTGCGGCGGTCATGTTGATCGAACCGCCGGTGCGCGACTCGTATGCAAGCCCGTGAGTCAACAGTTCATCGGCTATAACGCGTGGAATATCGGCTTGTGAATCGGGAATCCGATCAAGCGATTTGAGGGTCTCGACAACCTCGGGTGAAAGTGGGATGCACATGGCGGCCTCCTCGGTATTGACTTTATGTTGAACCGAGCGACACGCGCGGGTCTGTACGGTATCGACTATTTGGACGCAGGTTTTGCGGCACCTCGCTGACGCCAGATGATCAACCTGAATCGACAATATGATTCGGTATCCGATATTTTTATTGCGCAACCGGTTCTGAACGCGCACACTACAGAGACCTGCCGGTTCGTTGTCAAGGCATCGGCGCCCTCGAATCCTTCGGCGCCAACGGTCGCTCTGTCAGGAGCACATCATGACCATTCCCACTCTCGAATATCGCGGCCGTGAACTCCGCGTCTATTCACAAATGCTTTTCCCGCCGTTCGGCGATCCCCACGCCCCCGGTCCGAAACGTTTCGGTTCAATCGTACGCATCGACACGATTCCGTCGACCTCGGCAACGGCGCCGCGTTACTCGACCATTTTCGAGCATGGCGCTCCGCAAACGGCGGCGCTCGCCCTCGATCTGGCGATGCAATTCGGCAAGGACATCGTCGACGGCAGAATCGCCCCTACGGCGATCTGATCCATCCGCCGCATCGGACTCGATGCGGCGTCTCGCGAGGCGAGCACATCTCACTCAGGAGCGATCCATGAAATATTACTCAAGCACCTCGATCGACCGGCGCGATGACGCGACCCGGAAAAAACAGCGGGACGATCTCGCGCGTGCCGATGTCGAACGCGCCGAAAAGCGCATCCGTCAGGATGCCGGCATCAACTCCAATGCGAGCAAGTGGCGTTATTTGCGCCCCGACAATCGGGCGAGATGAGCGACGGATGCGCCACGCGCCGTGGCACACCGGTCCCGCACCGCAGGTCGCGGGCGGGCCGGGATCACGCATACCGGCGCAGGTGTATCGAGAATTCGGCGATCGCGTCGATGCCGGTCTGCTCCGCGCAGCGGCACCAATCCTGTAACTGAGCCAGCAATTGCTCGTGCGACGCGTGTGGCCACGTCCATAGCTCGAGCAACGCGTCGTAAATATCCACATACACGCGTATTCGCCGGTTGGCATTGGGGCTCGTCAGCACGCGCAGGTCGGGCTTGTTCCGATGGCCCCAGGCCTGGCGCAGCCAGTGTTTCATGCCGAGCGCGAACGCGCGCTTGTCGTCTCGACTCATGTCCTCGACGCGGCGCAGTTCCCGCCGGCAGGCGGACTCGAGCGTGCGCGCAAAGGCGGCCATCACCGCATGCCGGTTGCGGATGACCGCTTGCAGCGTCGCGTCGTCGGCGACTGCCTTGACCGGGAGCAGGCGCGGCTGCGTTGCGACTCGCCGAACGGTCGCCAGCCGCAATGCCGCCAGCAGGCGGATGTACGCCCAGCCGATATCGAACTCGAACCAGCGATTCGACAGCCTGGCGGACGTCACGTACGCGTGATGATTGTTGTGCAGCTCTTCGCCGCCGATCAGGATGCCCAGCGGGAAAAGGTTGGTACTCGCATCGGGTGTCGCGAAATTCCGATAGCCGCTGAAATGGCCTAAGCCATTGATCACGCCACCGGCCCAGAACGGAATCCATATCATCTGGATCGCCCACGCCGCCACGCCGGGCAACCCGAACAGCCCGACGTCGATCACGACCAGCAGCCCGACGCCGAGATTCGGATAGCGGGCATAGACTTGGCGTTCGAGCCAGTCGTCCGGCGTCCCCGATCCGTATCTGCGCGCCGTTTCCTCGTTCCGCACTTCCGCACGGTACAGTTCCGCGCCGCGCAGCAGCACGGTCGCGAGGCCGCGGGTTCGCGGGCTATGCGGATCGTCCGGGGTCTCGCTCCGCGCGTGATGCTTGCGATGCACCGCGACCCATTGCGAGGTCAGCATGCCGGTCGTCAACCACAGCCAGAACCGGAAGAAGTGACTGATGCACGGATGCAGATCCAGCGCCCGGTGCGCCTGGCAGCGGTGCAGGTACACGGTCACGCTGATGATGGTGACATGCGTGAGCACGAACACGACCCACGCAAGCTGCAACCAGGACAGCCTCAGTTCGCCGTTCAGAAGAAATGCCGACATTCCGTTCGCACTCCGCGCCACACTGGTATCCGCGCACGCTTCGCCGTGACGACGCGTGCGCGTGCCGATTCCCTGCCCTTCGACGAGCCTCCTATTTCCCGACCTGATTGCCGACAACCCCTCCGACGACGGCACCGCCAACGGTGCCCAACGCACTGCCGCCCGTCAGGACCGCACCGGCGACGCCGCCGACACCCGCCCCGATCACGGTATCCGTTCCGCGGTGGGACATGTCGCCGCAACCCGCCAGTACGATCATCGTTATGGTGACTATCGCCGTCCCGACCGGCACGGAATGTAGCTTTCTCATGATCATCTCCTCGGGTCGCCGCTACGCTGTCCGATCCCGCACGGCGCGCGGCCCCCCCTGGGCTGACGTCCCGATGAAATTCGAGACGTCGAATCACGATGGGGGGTAAATCGCGCGAAGTCCGTCCGCTAACGTACCGGACTGGATGCCGGCCGACCGTCTCACGGAAGCGCCGCTTGCACCGCGCCCGGCGCCAAAGCCGGCGTTGACCTGACTTCCTTGTAGTCGACATCGCGCGGCGAACAGCTCCCTGAGCCTTGCCGATCACGGCCGTCCCTGGCTCGTCAGGAAATCGGGCTTATTTTCAGCTACCGTACCGTCAAGCTGCGAACGACGAGATACGATAGTGAATCCCGCTCACTCCCCGCTGCGCTCGAAGCGACCAGACAACGCCATCGCGCCAGATGCGAGCCTAGGAACCACGCATGCCAGACATCCCCCCCATCACTGAAAATCACCTGCTTGCCGCACTGCCGGAGAACGAGCTTGCACGCATCATCCCGAACCTGACGATCGTCGACATGCCGCTCGGGAAAGTGCTGTACGAATCGGGCGGCCAGCTTCATCACGTCTATTTTCCGACCACGACGATCGTGTCGCTGCTGTACGTGATGGAGGATGGCTCGTCTGCGGAAATCGCGATCGTCGGGCATGAGGGCATGATCGGCGTGTCGCTGTTCATGGGTGGTGAAACAACGCCGAGTCGCGCCGTCGTGCAAAGCGCTGGGCAGGCCTACCGGCTCGACGCGAGCGTCCTGAAAGAAGAATTCCGGCGCGGCAACTCGATGCAGCGTCTGTTGTTGCGCTATACGCAGGCGCTCATCACGCAGATGGCGCAGACCGCGGTATGCAACCGTCATCACTCGATCGATCAGCAGCTGTGTCGCTGGCTGCTGCTCAGCCTCGACCGTCTGCCATCGAACCAGTTGCGCATGACGCAGGAGCTGATCGCCAACATGCTGGGCGTGCGCAGGTCGGGCGTGACGGAAGCGGCATTGAAACTGCAGGACGCTGGCCTCATCCGCTACAACTACGGCCATATCGAGGTGCTGGACCGACCCGGGCTCGAAAAGCGTGTGTGCGAATGCTACAGCGTGGTCAAACGCGAATTCGATCGCCTGCTTCCTGACCTGAAGCGGCTCTAGGAATCCGTCAGCAACGGCGCTGGCCGACACTGCGCGGCATCGTACCGACTTCTTCGTCCGGCCCGGTCATCCTGTATTCGACACGCGTGCGTCGTCGATGCCGATACGCCCGCGCAAGGCGAATTCACGGGAGCAGGCAGATGAACGACCGCAAGCAGAAAGACGACGCTGTCGGGCAGCAACGCCGTAAATACGAGCAGGACAATGCAACGGACGACGGTATGCCCGCCGCGCCCGAAGTGCCGACGCATACGTGCCCGACCGAGCAAGAACGATTGCGGACCGCGAAGCAACGGATCGCCGATTCGAGAAAGCGCTGGGGTATGGCCTATCCGCCGAATTGAGCACGCACTGTGATCATGATACGGCGTTGCTCCCGACACAGGCGGAGCATGACATTCGCGCTCCGCGTTGTCGTGCGCGCGTCCCGCAGGCTACGTCGCCGACGTTCCGGCATCGGGCCTACTGGCACAGGCGGATCAAGAATTCGGCAATGGCCTTGATCCGCGCTGTTCCGTTCGGGTCACGATTCCATGCCAGTAGCCCTGCAAACGTCCGGCGAACTTTTGCAGGGCGGCCATCCCGCTTTCCCGAGCCTGTTCGAATCATTGCCTCCCAAGCCTTTTTCGCCCAGGCCGGCTTGCGGTAGAACTTTGCCGCGACGCGATACAGATCAATGATGATTTCTGCTTGCGGGCACTGTGCCTTGATCCCCAGCTCATAGGCCGTAGTCATGTCGATGGTGACCGTTTCGATGCGCGCGGCGATGCCTTCAGGCAACTGTTCGATGCAGGTTCGAAACGTGTCGCGCGAGCCATCCATCCCCCCCCAACCCACAGCACTCACCGGCCAATCGGATCGGCCATTCCCCACGCTTTAACCAATAACTCGCCCAGCAACCCGGCGCCTGAAGTGCCTAGGGTCGAGTAATTATCTTTCCCGCTCCCTTTAAGGTCAGGCGTCAGATTACGCAATCGCCCTCAAGCCCTCCACGATTTTCCGCGAAGCATCTTGATGAAGGGCGGTAAAGTGATCGAGAAAGATTGCCTTTTCAAGTTCGATTGAAGGCGGCATCGTACGGATGCCCTGCCCGCTAGACGCGCCGGTCACACTAACTTGCGGAAGATGGCGTCGAATTTGTTTCTGGAAAAGCAACGGCCGGAAAGTTCATCCGCGAACCGGTTCTCCTGGAACCACTGGATCAAGCAGTGCCACTGGCGCATCGATTCGACGGCGATCATGCGATAGGGAACCCCGGAGTCATTCCGGACGGCGATCTGCATGCGGGGAAGCGACGCCCACAGGCGGACGGTCTCGATCGAAAGCCCCGCCACGATTTCCGCGTCGAACGTCGCGAGGCTCGCGCCGGCGAGGATGCGGCTTTTCGTGGCGACGAGCGGCAGCACGGCCTGGTCGGGGATCACGCCGGCGACATCCGATGGCGATGCGAGCAGACCCTCATCACAAGCCAGTGCCGTTCGTTTACAACGAAAGGCGTGCCCTCGGTCCAGCACACGATGACGTAACCGTTCGAATGCGCGAGGTATCGCAGGCGTCTGCCGCTACCGCCATCCACGCGATCCCTGCAATCGAATGCTGGCTTCCTGACGGTAGTGGGCAAATCGTCGGGATTGAGTCTGTCGTGCACAACGGCAAATGTGCCCTTTTCCAGAATGAGGGCCGCACGCTCGCCATTCGCCCGACAGCGCTTCAATTCGGCGAGCGCCAGTCCGGCCAGACTCTGCGGACCGAACGTCTGCGCCAGTCGGGCAGCCAGTGCTTCGATATTCATGTCGCCGCTCCCCCAGCAATCGCTTAGCCACCCTTCGATGGATGGCTTAATCATCATCAATCGGTATGCCGATCGATCCGTCTGAGTGCTTGAGCAGTCTAGTATCGTGCGAACAATTCTTCTGTCCGCTACCGTGCCCGGGATTTGCCGCCGAGCGCAGCACGCGGCCGCGCGGCGTGGAATAGCCGGTCAACAGATTGCGGGCGGTGCAGCCGGTTCAGGTGGGCTGCCGTCGGGCTCATCAACGAGCATCCGGAGAATTTGCTGCAGTTGCCGCGCGCATCGGCGAGCATCCTCGGGGGCATTTGCATCGATCGCCTCGAGCAGGCTAACGAATGCAATGAGGAAGGAATCGGAGACGGGCGTCTCACGCGCATGCTCGCGCAGATAAGCGCTATAACTGAAAACGCGCTGGATGAATTCGATCTGGTGAGCGGCAAATTCGTCATCGCCCACGGAAGGTGGCACAACGGCGAGAACACTGTCGGACAACGAAGGAGGAAGACGGATGTAAGACGGGCGATCACTCATGCGGATCTCGTGAAACGCACGAGCGCGGCGTGAATGCCCGAAGCACGGACGCTGTTTCACGACGGAAGGCGCCTATGCTATAAGTGTCTCTAGGATTTGACATACCAACGCTCATCGTATTTTTTCATCGACCAGGCGTGGTGTCAAATCAATTTGACACCAAACTTAACTATCGATCGATGCGATTTGATTGGAGCAAGCTGTTCGACGAACTGAAGCGCGAGGGGCAGTTCGGCAGCGATGCGCAACTGGCCGACAGCCTGGGGCTTACGCGCGCGCAAATCTCGGCATGGCGCACCGGCAAAAGCGATCTCGGCATCCTGACCAAGATCAAGATCCTCGATGCACTGGGTCACGACACGTTGCGTACGTCGCTGTCGAGCTTGCTGCCCGAGAAAAACCGGGAAACACAGGCAGCACAGCATGCAAAGCTTCTTGCGCGCATCGACCGAATCCGATCGGGAGTAGGCGTCGTGCCCGCAGAGCGGGACGACGCGGCCGACTCGCCCGTAGTAGCGAACAATCTTCTCGGCGAATTGCCCATGGACGAGCGCAAGCGCATCGAGCCCCATCTGTCGTGGGTCGCGCTGCCGCTCGGGCATGTGGTGTATGAACCGGGCGATCACCTGAGCCACGTCTACCTGCCGACGACGGCGATCATTTCGATGCTGTACGTGATGGAAAACGGTTCGTCCGCGGAAATTGCCGTGGTCGGACGCGACGGGCTGCTTGGCGTCGCGCTGTTCATGGGCGGTGAAACGATGCCGAACCGGGCCATCGTCCAGAGCGCGGGCGAAGCGTTCCGCCTGAGCGGACAGATCGTGAAAGAGGAATTCGCGCGCGGCGGTGCATTGCAGCGCGTGTTTCTGCGCTACACGCAGGCGCTCATCACCCAGATGGCGCAGACGGCCGTGTGCAATCGCCATCACTCGATCGCGCAGCAATTCTGCCGTTGGCTGCTGCTGAGCCTTGACCGGCTGGATTCGCGCAACGTGCGGATGACGCAGGAACTGATTGCCGACATGCTCGGCGTGCGCAGAGCCAGCGTGACGGAAACCGCAAAACGGCTTCAGGAAGAAGGCATCATCCGTTATTCGCGCGGATTGATTGAAGTCGTCGATCGCAGCGCCCTCGAGCGGCGCGTGTGCGAATGCTACATGGTAGTCAAGAGGGAAAGCGACCGGCTGCTGTCGCAAAAGTAGGTACTGCCTGGGCTGCGTCCCGCCATCGACATAACACGGATGCCTGCCGAACACGTTTCTCAGCCAGTCGATGTCCATGCTGTCCCAATTGCCCATGTACCGGGTCTTCCGAAAACGCCCGATCTATTTCCCGACCTGATTGCCGACCACCCCGCCGACGGCCGCGCCGCCCACCGTGCCCAATGCACTGCCGCCCGTCAGTACCGCGCCGGCGACGCCGCCGACACCCGCCCCGATCACGGTGTCCGTTCCACGGTGAGACATCCCACCGCAACCTGCCAGCACGACAATCGTCATGGTGACTATCGCCATCTCGAGTGCCACGGAATCTAGCTTTCTCATGATCATCTCCTTTGGGGTGCCGCGGCGCCGTCTGATCCGGCACGGCGTACGGAGGCCCATGCGCTGACATCTCGATGAAATTCGGGACATCGGTTCATGATGGCCGGTCGATCGCGCGCAGTCGGTCCGCTAACGTACCGGCGCGGATGCCGATCTGCCGCGTCACTGAAACACCGCTTGCGCCGCCCCCAGCGTCACGACCACGCTGTGGCGGCGACCGTCGTCCACGAGCCGCACCGCCGCTTCGCCGGCGGCGAGCCGCACGCCATCGACCACGAGGCGGGACACGCCGCCGCTGGCGCCGCCCGGATTCTCGACGACGATGTCGTAGTGCGACGCGCCGTGACGCAGCGTGGCCCTAAAGCCCGGCCAGGACAGCGGGATGCACGGTTGAATGGACAGAATGTCGCCATGCCTGCGCAGACCGAGCACGCCTTCGACGCCCGCGCGATAGAGCCAGCCGGCCGAGCCGGTGTACCACGTCCAGCCGCCGCGGCCGACATGCGGCGCGACGGAATATACGTCGGCCGCGACCACGTACGGCTCGACCCGATAGCGATTCGCCCCGCTGCGCGTGCGGCTGCGATTGACCGGATTGAGCAGCGCGAACAGCTTCGCGGCGCGATCGCCGTCCCCCATTTGCGCGAACGCAAGCACCGACCACGTGGCCGCATGCGTGTACTGGCCGCCGTTTTCCCGGATGCCGGGCGGATAACCCTTGATATAGCCGGGATCGACCGACGAACGATCGAACGGCGGCGCGAACAGCAGCGCCAGGCCATCGTCGCGGCGGATCAGCCGCGCGTCCAGCGCGTCCATCGCCTGCGCGGCGCGCGCCGGGTCCGCCGCGCCCGACAGCACGCTCCACGACTGCGCGATCGCGTCGATCGAACATTCGGCGTTGTCGGCCGAGCCGAGCGGCGTACCGTCGTCGAAGTAGCCGCGCCGATACCACTCGCCATCCCATCCCGCATCGGCGAGCGCGTCGCGCAACGCGTCGGCGCGCGTCAGCCAGCGCGCCGCCAGATCGCCCGCGCCGCGCGCCGCGGCGAGCGGCGCAAACGCCGCGAGCGTCGCGTGCAGGAACCACCCGAGCCACACGCTTTCGCCCCGCCCGGCTTCGCCGACGCGGTTCATGCCGTCGTTCCAGTCGCCCGTGCCGATCAGCGGCAGGCCGTGCTCGCCGACATGCGTGAGGCTGGACTCCAACCCGCGCACGCAATGCTCGAACAGCGACGCGCTCGTTTCCGAGATGCGCGGGACGAAGAACGCATCCTGCTCGTCGGCGGCCAGCGGCCGCCCGTCGATGAACGGGATCGACGCATCGAGAATCGCCCGGTCGCCGCTGACGTCGACGTAGTGCGCGACCGCATGGGCGAGCCAGACGCGGTCGTCGGAGATCCGCGTACGTACGCCGCTGCCGCTTTCGGGCAGCCACCAGTGCTGCATGTCGCCCTCCGGGAACTGGCGCGCCGCCGCCCGCAGCAGATGCTCGCGCGTCAGGGCCGGGCGGGCGGCCGCAAGCGCCATGCCGTCCTGCAGCTGGTCGCGAAAACCGTACGCGCCGCTGGCCTGGTAAAAGCCCGCACGCGCCCAGATCCGGCACGACAGCGTCTGGTACAGCAGCCAGCGGTTCAGCATCAGATCCATCGCGCGGTCCGGCGTCTCGACCTGGAGCGCGCCGAGCGTCTCGTCCCAGAACGCCGTCACGGCGGCGAATATCGCATCGAGATCCGCCTGACGGTAATGCTCGACCAACTGTCGCGCCGCCGCCGCATCGGCGCCTTCGCCGAGCAGCAAGACGATTTCGACGACACCGCCGGGTTCGAGATCGACCGTGGTCTGCAACGCGGCACACGGATCGAGCCCGGCGCCGACCCGGCCCGACAGCGGCGGCGCACCGACGCTGCCCGGAAAACCGGCGGGATCGCCCAGCACGCCATTGCGGCCGATGAACTCGCGCCGGTCCGCGCTCCAGGCGGTTTGCAGGCCGCATAAATCGGCGAACGCCACCCTGCCGCGATACACCTGACTCCAGTCGTTGCGGGCAAACAGCGCTCCGGTCGGCTGATCGATCTCGCTCGCGGTGTGCGGCGCCGCGACGCTGCGCGACGCACCCAGCGCCCACTCCGCATAGGTTGCGACGGACAGCCGGCGGGGCCGGTCCGACAGGTTGCGCAAGCTCAGGCGCGAAATCTTGACGGGATCGGCCAGCGGCACGAACTGCAGCAATTCGACGGCGACCTCTGCGGCGGTATGCGCAAACCGGCTGTAGCCCTGGCCATGACTCGCGACGAACGCGGTCGCGCCCGGCGCATCGTCGCCGATCGGGTTCGCCTGCGGCCCCCAGCGCATGCCGGTCTCGTCGTCGCGGACATAGAACGCCTCGCCGGGCGGATCGGTGACCGGGTCGTTCGACCACGGCGTCAGCGGATGCTCGCGGCTGTTCGTCACCCAGGTATGGCCGCCCCCTTCCGCCGAGGTCAGGAAGCCGCATGACGGATTCGCGACGACGTTGACCCACGGCATCGGCGTGCATTGACCGGGCTGCAGGGTCACCACGTATTCGCGGCCGCCGCGCGCGAAACCGCCGATGCCGTTGAAGTATTCGAGACCGGCGCCGGCCTGCGCGCCCTTCGGCCGCGCAATCGTCGGCGGCGGCAGCGGCGCACGTGCGGCATCCGCGCGGGCGGGCGGCGGTGAACCCGCGAGGCGGCGCAACTGGTCCACCAGCCGGCCGTTGCGCGCGGCGAGCACGGCGCGCGCGACCGACGGAAACAGCGCGCGCGCCGCCGCCGCCATCAGGTCGTCGCGCAGCACGAAAATACTGCCGCGCCCGGCTTCGTCCGGCGGCTGCCGGGTCCGCACCAGCCCCTCGAGCGCCGCCTGCAAATCCTGCACGTACGACGCCGCGCGCTCGTTGATGATGACCAGATCGACCTCGAGCCGCTTCATCCGCCAGTACTCGTGCGCGCGGATCAGCTGCCGCACCATCGCGATGTGCTCGATGTCGTCGATCCGCACCAGCAGGATCGGCAGATCGCCCGATACGCCATGCGTCCATAGCGGCGACGCGCCCACGCCGCCCGCCGCCGACACCGCCGCTGCATGGCGCAGCAGCGCGGCGGACCCCGGCCGCATCGACGCATCGCTGTAGAGCATGTATCCGGCCAGTTGCTGGAACAACGCGGCCTCGTCGAGGCTCACCGCGCTATGCCGCAGTTGCACCTGCGCCTGGGTCCACGCGAGCATTGCCGCCCGCGCGAACGATTCGCCGTCGCGATGCTTGTCGACCAGGTCGAGCAGCTGCGCGCGCGAATCCGCGACGATGGTCCAATAGACGATGCTCGCCTTCGCGCCCGGCTCGATGCGCAGCCGCTGCCGCAGCGTGAACGCCGCGTCCAGTACCGAGCCTTCGCAAGCGCCCAGCGCACGCTGTTCGGTCAGCGCAAGCGGCAGGCGAACGCTGCGCCCGCGTCCGATGACGCGCAATCGATCGGTGTCGAATTCTTCCGCGCCGACGGTTTCGCCGGAGGTCACGGCCAGATGCGCGGCCCAAACTTCCGCCTCGTTCGGCGCGCGCTTGCGCCGCGTCGCCAGAATCGCGCCGGACGCCGGCACGTACTCGGTTTCGATGAACAGTTTCGAGAATGCGGGATGGGCATGATCGGCGGCGGGCGGAGCGAGCACGATTTCCGCGTAGGACGTGAATTCGATCACGCGTGGCCGGGAGCCGGTATTGGCCACCGACACCCGCCGCACTTCCGCATCGTCCTCGGCGGATACCACCACCTCAAGCGACGTCGTCAAGGTGCCGTCGCGACGCACGAACTCGGCGCGATCTTCGGTGAACGTCACTTCGTAGCTGTCCGGCACCACGCCGGTGGGCTGCCACGTGGCCGACCAGACCTCGCCGCTCTCGGCGTCGCGCAGATACAGATAGCTACCCCAATCGTCGCGCGTCGCGTCTTCCCGCCAGCGCGTGACGGCCAGATCGTCGCGGCGGCTGTAGCCGGAGCCCGCGGCCGTGAGCATCACGGCGTAGCGGCCGTTGGACAGCAGATGCGTGACGGGCGCGGGATCGTCCGCCGACAGCAGGCGCCGTGCAACGCCGGCGTCGACGCCATGCATCCTGCCGGCGGGTCTGGCGTCGACCCGCGGCCGCCCTGCCGCGACCCGGCCCGGCACCCGTTCCTGCAACAGCAACTCGGTGGCGCGCACGGCCGGCTCGCCATGGAAGAAGGCGCGAATGCGCCCGCCCAGCAGTGCATTGGCGATCGACACGATCGACATGCCCTGGTGATGCGCCATGAATGCCCGCACGATCGCAACTGGCATGCCTTCCGGCACGCGCGCGGGCGTGTAGTCGAGCGCTTCGTAGAAGCCGAAGCGCCCGCACGCGCCGGCTGCACGCAACCGCTCAAAGTTGCGCGCGGCGGCGTTCGGCGCGACCATCGCCGCGAGCGCGGTCGCATAGGGCGCGACCACCAGGTTCTGGTCGAGATCGCGCTTGAGCCCCAACTCCGGCACGCCGAAGCTCGAATACTGATAGGTTAGCTCGATGTCGCGTGTGTTGTACGCCGATTCGGACATGCCCCACGGCAGGCGCAGCCCGTCGCCGTAGGCGATCTGGCGACGCACCACCAGCTGATTGGTGCGCGCGAGCAGGCTGCTGTCCGGCGCGCGCATCACGAGCGACGGCATCAGGTATTCGAACATCGATCCCGACCACGAGATCAGCGCCGCGCCGTGCCCGATCGGCGTCGCCAGGCGGCCGAGCCGGAACCAGTGTCGCGCCGGGACATCACCCTTCGCGATCGCGACGAAACTCGCGAGGCGCGCCTCCGATGCCAGCAGATCGTAGTTGCCCGGATCGAGCCGCCCGTCGCCCACCGCGTAACCAATCGACAGCAGATTGCGCACCGGGTCGAGCAGAAAGCCGAACTCCATCGCATAGGCTATCTGCAACGCGGTATCGGCCAGCGTATGCAGGCGCTTGTTCAGCACGTCCGCTTCGTCCGGCGTGCGCGTCGCGTCGCGGCAATGCCCTTGCACCGCGTGCTCCAGCGCCTGCGCCCAAAACAGCACGTCGTCGACGTCGCCGCCCCGCACCCCGCCGACCTCGTCCGTCAGCGCGCGCGCGACATCGGCGACCGTCGCGGTGAGGATCGTGATCTCGGACCATTCCGGCGCTGCGGGGCCGTCCGGGGCGCCGACTTCCCGGGCCGGCGCGGCGAGCGTCTCATCCAGCTCGGTCGCGGCCTGCTCGAATTCGCCGTGCAAGGTCGTCCGGGCATCGCCATCGCGGCACACGGCCTTGCGCAACAGCGCGAGCGTGTCACCGATCCCTTCGTACGCGGCCTGCCACCCCACACCGGCGGGCTGATTCGCCCAGGCCCGGCAACCGTTGCCGAGGGCGATCAGGTGGCCGGCAAGATTGCCGCTGTCGACCGACGACACGTACTTCGGCTCGAGGGGCCGCAGGTCGCGCGTGTCGTACCAGTTATAAAAGTGGCCGCGATAGCGTGACATCAGTCGCATCGTCGCGACGGTCGCCTCCAGCCGCGACACCGCGTCCAGCGTACCGAGCCAGCCAAACTCGCGGGCGCTGACGGCAGACAGCAGGTATAGCCCGATGTTGGTGGGCGAAGTCCGGTGCGCGACGACGGGCTTCGGGTCCTCCTGGAAATTGTCCAGCGGCAGCATCTGATCGTCCGCCGTCACGAACGTCTCGAAATAACGCCAGGTCCGGCGCGCGTCGCGCCGCAGTTGACGCGCATCGTGCGGGGCCACCGGCAGCTCGCCCGCCGACCGTGGTGCGCGGCTCAGCCAATACGCGATCGCCGGCGCGGCAAGCCAGACGAGTACGAACGGCACGGCCAGCCAGCCCGTATGACGATCGAAGCGCCAGCCCGCCATCAGACTGGCAGCCGCGACAAGCAGCGCGAGCGTCACGCCGCCGCGCATTTGCAGATAGGTGGGCGCGAGGGTCCGCCGGTCGCGCGCACCCGCTGCGGCCGCCGTGGTCCATTCGAGCAGATGGCGACGGCTGATCGCCACACGAAACAGCGTACGCGCGATCGCGTCGCCCATCGACCACGCCTGCTGCGGCAACATGACGATCGACAGGCCGAACCGCGTCAACGCGAACCGCAACTCCATCGACCATGCATGGAGCACGCTGCGCGTGGTCATCTTCACGTGCGTGCGCCGCCAGCGCGGCACCAGCCCGCTCAATACAGGCAACAGGAACGGCAGCGCGATCGTCACCAGCACGAAGGCGCTCCAGGCGAGCGATACGGGGAGCGGCAGCATCCATCCGGCCAGTAGCGCGACCAGCATGGCGGGCGCCGTGAGTGTGCGGCGCAGGTTGTCCAGCATCTTCCAGCGGCCGACCGCCGTCAACGGTTCGTGGCCGAACAGCAACCAGGGCAGGAGCTGCCAGTCGCCGCGCGCCCATCGGTGCAGGCGGCTCGCGGCGACGTCGTAGCGGGACGGCGACGCTTCGACAACCTCGATATCCGACGCCAGTCCGGCCCGCGCGAAAATACCTTCGAACAGATCGTGACTGAGCACCGCGTTCTCCGGCACGCGACCGGCGAGCACCGCCTCGAACGCGTCGACGTCGTAGATGCCCTTGCCCGCATAGGATCCTTCGTCGAACAGATCCTGATAGACATCCGATACGGCTGACACGTAAGGATCGATGCCGTGCGCGCTCGACGACACGCGCTGGAACAGCGAACCCTCGTCGCCGCTCGCGAGCGAGGACGTGACGCGCGGCTGAAGGACGCCGTAGCCGCCGACGATGCGCCGGCTCGCCGAATCGAATACCGGCCGGTTGAGCGGATGCGCCATCTTGCCGACCAGGCGGCGCACGGTATCGCGCAGCAACCGCGTATCGGCATCGAGCGTGATCACGTAGCGCACGTCCGGCGGCACGTGCGGCGTCCGGCCGGCCGCCGCGATGAACGTCGTGTCCGATGCGCCGCGCAGCAATCGATTCAGCTCGTGCAGCTTGCCGCGCTTGCGCTCCCAGCCCATCCAGCACCGTTCGCCGTCGTTCCATACGCGCTTGCGGTGCAGCAGCAGGAAGCGCTCGCCTTCGCCCGGCGCAGCCGGATAAAGGCGATTCAACCGGTCGATGCCCTCCGTCGCGGATGCCAGCAACCTGTCGTCGCTGTCGGCGTGCGGCGTGGACGCGTCCATCCAGTCGGAGAGCAAAGCGAAGTAAAGCGCGCCGTTGGGGCTCGCCAGATGATGAATTTCCAGTTGCTCGATCTGCTCGCCGAGCACAGCTTCCGTTGTCAGCAGCACCGGCACGGCGACCATCGTGCGCAGGTCCGGCGGAATGCCGTCGAGCAATGCGAGGCCGGGCAGGATCTTCGCGCCGACATCGCGCATCACGCCGCGATTGACGAGCGCGACCGCGGCATCCAGCGCGGGTAGCAGGCCGGCGACGCCGAGCCAGATCAGCCAGTGACCGGGCGGTTCGACACGCGTGAGCCACGCCAGCATGCCCGCCAGCAGCAGCGCGACGATCAGCCCGATCCGGCCGAGATAACCGCCGAGACCGGCGTGGCGTGTCAGGCGCCGCAGCCACAACGCGACGGGCGGCCGATAGCCGATCTCCGCTTCGAGCGCGGCGCGGCCGTTCGCCAGCAGGTAGTAACCGGGATCCGTCTCGGCGGCCGGCCCGCAGCCTGCACCCTGCGCCGCCGCATCGGCGACGACGCGGCGGGCAATCTCGAGCTCGCTGACGGGTGCGCCGCGGGCCAGCGCTTCAACCGCGTCGCGATACAGGTTGCGCGTGGGGAAATCCATCTCCGCGAAGCCTGGGTGGCTGCGCAGTACCTGATCGACCAGGCTGACGCGCTCGAACAGATCGGTCCAGTCCACCTCCGAAATCAGCCGCATGCTGGTGATCACGTTGCGCACGGTCAGGCTGGCGGCGCCCTGCTGATGGTTGACGGACGCGACAATTTGGTCCGGCGTCGCGCCGCGCGCCGCCAGGTGCCGATGCAGCCACGCCAGTGCCGGCGCGACGGCCGGATTGGGATCGTGCAGCCGCTGAATCAGCTGCACCGCGAACGCATCGTGCAATACGGCCTGCTCGTAATTGGCGACGAGCGGCTCCGCCGCGACCCGCGCCTGGCCGCCCTCGCCGAGCAGGCGATCCGCGAGCGCGTCGGCGTCGAGTCTCGCGCGCCGGTCGTCGATGATCTGATCCGCGAGCCGTCGCAGGTTCTCGATCAGCACGATCCGCAGCGTGATCGCCACCGCCCACAGTTCGCCGATCGTCAACGGTTCCACGGCCTGATAGGCAAGCATGAAACGACATAGCGCATCGGGATCGAAACGGCTGTCGGTATGGGCGACGAAGGCCCAGTTGATCTCGAACACGCGCGGATAACCGGCGAACGGGCCGTTGCCGAGTTTGGGCAGTTGCCGGTAATAACGCGGGGAGAGATCATCCCGGATCTGCCGCACCTGTTCCGCGACAAGATAGTAGTTGTCGAGCAACCACTCTGCCGCAGGCGTGATTTCTTCGCCGCGTGCGTCTGCGGCCGCCGTGTTCTGGTAGGCCTTCAGCAGATGATCCGCGTTGTCCTTCAGCCGCGTGGCGAGCGACGGGCCCGCTGCCACACCGGGCAGCACCTTCTGCGCGCGAGCCAGGCTGCCCGCATGCTGCGCCAGTCGCTCCTCGCCGAAGAACTCCTCGCGAATCGGCCGGGCATTGCTCCATGGCGATGTCCGGCGTCGCGACACACGCGCAACGTGAATCTTCAAGGCGCTTCCTCCCCCATCGCCGCACCATCCGCAGCGGCTTCATGCCCGGCACACCCGGGCCGTCAGGCCGCTTCCGACAGCGATTTCGCGATGGGTTCGCACCGCAACGCTCCGTGCTGCGCGGATCGGACGGCTGCGTTCTCGCACGCCAGCGACACGAAGGCATCGCGAGTCGTATGCAGCGCGTTCGCCGTCCGATCGATGTCGTGCACGATGCGCTTTGGCAAGCACAGCTCGATGCGCACCGAATTCGACGTCATCCGGCTCAGGTCCAGATCGATGAACCGCCAGATCCCGTCCCCGGCATCAACTTCCGACGCCTGCAATACCGACATGTCCGTGGTCGGTGGCGGAACGAGACGCGCGGAGCGGTCGTAGCGGGCCATGACCCGTTGCTCGGCGGCCGCTTGCAGCTCGCCATACGAGTCGCCCTCCACGCCGACCTCGGGGAAATCCGGAAGCGCGCCGCGATAGCGGGGCTGCCCATGCTGCGTGATGTAGATCGGATATTTCATTAACCGCTCCCGGCTGAAGAACGTGACGAACGTCATCGTGCATCGCGCAGGCTCGTCGAGTCGGTACGCTGAAGAACAGTCTCCGGGAAGCGTTTCGTGGTGCGCTGCACGTCGTTCACACACCGGATCGCCCGATATTTCGCTATCCGGTCACGCAAGCGCAGCGCGCGCGATCGAGGTACGGCACCGTACCGATCGGCATGGCGATAGGGCGCACGCTCGCATCAGGGCTTCTGCCCCTGTTGCCAGAACGCCCAAGACGACCCGAGATGCAGTGCGCCTCATCGCTCATGCGCCAGGTTGTCGTCACCGAAACGGAGCGTCACCATGAATCCCATCACACTCGTGTTATCTGCCGCGTTCGTCCTCGCGGCATTCGCCATCGGCGCGTGGGGCCACCTGTATCTTGCGGCCCCCCTTTTCATCGTCGCGGTCCTGATCGCACTGTCCGTGCGGGTCGCCAACGTCTGGGAGAAGTTCGTGATCCTGCGGATTGGCAAGCTGCAAAGCGTCAAGGGTGCCGGTTTTTTCATGATCATTCCAATCCTGGACAATGTTGTCGCGATCATCGACGAACGCATTCAAACCACCGCCTTCAACGCCGAACAAGCGCTGACCAAGGACACCGTGCCCGTCAACGTCGACGCCGTGATTTTCTGGCACGTCCATGACGCGCAGAAAGCCGCGCTCGCCATCACCGACTACCGGCAGGCAATCGACCGCGTTGCGCAAACCTCGCTGCGGGAAATGATCGGGGCATCGATGCTGGCTGCCTTGTTGTCGGATCGCAAGGCGGCCGACATGCACCTGCGCGACGAGATCGGCAGAAAGACCGTGGATTGGGGCGTGACCGTCCGCTCGGTCGAGACCCGCGATGTTGCGATCCCAGTCGCGCTGCAGGATTCGATGTCGCGCCAGGCGCAAGCCGAGCGCGAAAAGCAGGCACGGGTGATCCTCGGCTCGGCGGAGGCCGAGATCGCGACCAAGTTCGTCGAAGCGGCGCAGGTCTACGAAAATCATCCAGGTGCGCTTCAGTTGCGAGCGATGAACATCATCTACGAAACGACGAAGGAACGCGGCGCGACGATCCTGATCCCCAGTGCGATGGTTGACAGCCTGAATCCCGTGCTCGCGCTTGCGATTGCCGGGTATGACGCGGCGGGCGCCGCGCCGGTGCCTGCGCTCAAGACAGCAGCGTGATCGCTAGCTCGTATTCGCTCCCCCGCGACGCCTTGCGCAGATCGCCCGGACATTGCTAGAACGGGGTGTACCCCACACGATTTGATGACGAGACTGTTGCGAATACTCCACCGTGGGCAGGAGGCGGAAATTGCTTCATCACATTACAACGCGGGGTTGGTCGCGGCAGGGGTGGGTCCCCCTCTCATTCGAGGTCGGCCGTGGATCTTCACCTAGCATCGATTGATGATCGCCATGAACGTATCGTTGCAAGGAGATAGTGGCCGCGTTCACCTCACAAAGGCTGATCGTCGAATTGCAACTGGTTCGTCACCGAGACGATGCCGTCGACGCGCCAGGCGACTGTTGCTACGAAATTCGCCTCGTTCGCGTCGGCAACCGAGCCGACAAGCGTCGCGATGACGGTGTATCACCTTGCGGGCGACCCACGCGCCCTTTTCCGCGCCTTCATTTCTTGTTACTCGTTGGTTTGATGGTATGTCTGAAACCCGCTGGCTTGACATCCAGACAGCAACCATTTGATTTTAAACAGATGTTTAGAGGTGGCGGGGCGCAACCCCGCATGCAGTCCAGATCGCTCTAACCGGAAAATTGCATGGAGATCAAGGTTAGCAGTCAAAGCAAGTCCCGGCTAATGCACATGAGTTGCCAGATCCTCTGGCATAGCTGGCGCAAACCACCTACGCCGCGCGGAGTACTCCCACGGTTCAATCTCATCGGTGCGTGCGATTACGTTGCGGTGCTGCTTCGCGAGCCCAGCCTTATCTCGCGCCATCTCTCGTATGCTATTGAGGCGAATGGCCGCCATGTGATCACGTGCTGGCGCCACCATCGTCATGCCCCGTTTGACCCAGCAGCTTGCAGCCTTGCGTCAGCAACGCGACGAAGTCGCTGCCGAGGTTGAACGACTGGTGATTGCTCACCCTCTTTGGCTGGTCCTGACCAGCATGCCGGGAGTCGGCGTCAGGACCGCCGCCAGACTCCTGACCGAAGTTGCCCACAAAGCCTTCGCCTCGGCCGCTCATCTGGCGGCCTACGCTGGTCTTGCCCCGGCCACCCGACGCTCTGGCTCATCCATCCGCGGTGAGCATCCATCCAGACACGGCAACAAGGTATTCAAGCGCGCCTTGTTCCTGTCCGCCTTCGCGGCATTGCGGGACCCAGTCTCATAATAGTCCTACCCCAATTGGTACGCTCTTGGCAGACGCACGCGAGGCG
>NZ_BBSK01000114.1:0-141180 GCF_001319805.1 Burkholderia sp. E168m22 | reverse complement strand
GCGCTGTATGCGCACACATTGAGATGGAAGTGTCCACGGGTCGGGACGATGCGAGTCGTCAATGTGCTCCAGCCAAGCTGTCACCGCCTCCACCTCCATGCTCAGTTGCCACTCGGTGGCCGTGTTGAGCAGATCGAGTGTCGAATCGTCAAGATTCCAAGCGTACTTCGCGAATGTGTCCTGCAAGCGATTGAAGTTTGGTTCGGCCCAAGGGTCGTGCTCCTTGACCAGTCGAACAAAATCACATTCAAGCAGGTCCTGCACAATACAGATCAGCCTCCCCAGCTCTTGCCCTGCCTGGCGCCCCTTCAGTACCGTTGTCCACTGTCCCCAACGAACATCCAGTTCGTCGAGCGCGACTTCATACGGGCAACGTACGTCATGATATTTGGTTGCGTCAGGATCACATTCCTGCCAAAAAATTCCGTCACCTCCAATGGGCATCCCGAACCAACGACAACGGCAAGTAGCATGGCGCTCTCGGAGCGGTGCGACGAGACGTTTATAGAGAGCCACAAATGGCGGCGGATTAGGTACCAGATCTCCTGTCTGCACGAAGAAATCAAACATCGTCCGAAACAAATAATTCAACCGCTTATCATCGACGACATGCTTAATACGGTCATCAAACACTTGACGCTCAGACTCCCACTCCACATTGACTGATTGCAAATATGGCTTTACGGAATCAGCAGGCGGACAAATAGAATAAAGTTGCCCAAGCTTCTGAGCATAGGGAGCACACTCAAATATTTGGCTTGTATGATATATAAATATATCTTTCTTCGAATATTGAGCCGCCGCTTCCGTTACATCGCCGATCCACCCTAAGATGCGACTCGGCACCTCGCCCAATCCCTCGTCCGTGGGCCCATTTCCGACGAGAGGCCATTTGGCGCAATGCGTGCGCATCACGTTCCGCAGTGCAGCGATGCGCCCCTCTAAAATCGTACCGTAGTGACGCGGGGGATGAACAACCTGCAACTGAGATGCATGAAAAGGGCACGATGCCAGCCATACCACTTCGTGAAACACACTGTGGTAGCCAAGTTCGGCGCATTCAGGACAGAAACGTATAGTGAATTCGTTTCCGTCCCCAACATCGAGTCCATAGGTACCGCATTGATTCAGGCCGAGGCCAAGTCGAATTACAGTAGATACTGTTGACTCAGGCTCGCCGAGCGTGGCAGCCAGCCGTTCGATTTCCTCGTCCGGCGACTCAGACGGACGATCTGGACGCCATGCCAAAACATCGATGC
Organism: Burkholderia sp. E168m22; assembly: GCF_001319805.1. Lineage (NCBI taxonomy): Bacteria > Pseudomonadati > Pseudomonadota > Betaproteobacteria > Burkholderiales > Burkholderiaceae > Burkholderia > Burkholderia sp. E168m22. Next base: position 139,921 of record NZ_BBSK01000114.1, on the reverse strand, counting down.
CCTTTCGGAAATTGACATGATTGAGTTCGCAAAATCGCAAAAAAATGCTGATCTTGGACTCGTACGGCCTCAGGCATCCTTTCCACCAATTGAATTCTGGATAATCCATATTAAGATGGCGGACAAATAATACGCATATGGTCTGAGAAATTCGTTCTGGCCAACCGCTTCAGCCAGTTTTCATACGACGTGACTTCCTCCCACTCGCCACCACGTGCCAATTCGTAGAGCGTCGCCTCGATGGTTCGAGCAATATGTTGCATGGGAAATTCACCAAATCGCCTCGCGTTGTCGGGGGATAGTTCCTGAAGAGCCGTCCAGATATCAGCGCCACATTCGGCCAACCGCCGGCCACGGCCGAAGCACTCGGGTGCGAAGTACTCGAGGAAAGATATCTCACTGTCTTCAGGCCAACGAGAATCAATGTCGTAGCCATTCAACACATAGTCCAGTTCGTCCTTCGTACGGAGGCCGTGGAATTGAGCATGAGACGCCATGAATCGCGCAGAAACGTGAGCATTTCCGGTTCCGGCGAAGTAGTCATACTTGTAGTTCAGTTGATGAGACCCTATCGAAATGACACTCAGCAGATACCCTTTGTTATCCAGATCGTTCTGTAGTCCCATCAACCACTGCCACTCGCGCAATGTCATGCCCTGCGCTTCGTCGATTAGCAGGATCACATAGTTTCGACGCGCCCACTCGGCAATTGCGATGAACCGTTGCAGACATAGATAGCGCCCCTCCGCACGCGGCGGCGGCTTCGCCGCATTGACCAGTACGAATCGAGACGCCAGCAGCAACATGTGCCAAAAACCTGCCTCACTCAGATGGCTATCAGGCGGGCGAATCCATACAACCAGCGGCAGCTCGATCTCGAAGCGCTCGCGTAGCACCTGAGACAGGAAGTACTTGACGCACTTTGACTTCCCCAGCCGTGACGCACCTCGCAAATATGCGCCCGGGCACTGCTGATCGATCCAATCACCAATCTGGGAAATCATTTCGTTCATGGGTGGCGTATAGACCGCATACTGCTGCGTGACGATACAGTGCCGTGGGTCAATATGTGCTGGGAGCGAGAATGTCATCACGACCTCGTTGAGGCGATCCGACGGGGCGGCAAAGGTAAGGGAGTGTCCCGTCGCTTAGCGCTGGATGAGCGATCTTTTGAGGTACGCGTTTCAATCTTCTCGCCATCTGACGCCTCCTCTGCGCGTTTCAGTGCGCCATCAAGCATCGTGTCTCCAACCGATCCTGCCGCGGCAGCCGTCAGGATGCGACGGGCCTCCAGGTAGGCAGGATGAACCGGTAGTTTTCCTTTAGGCTGCGCTTCTGAGAAATGCACGAACGCCTCGACCGGATCCATCCCCGGAGAAGCGCGAAACTTCCCGCTCCTGTTTGCCTGGCAAATCGCCGTACGTACAGCCAAGCTGTGTGGCAATCCATTCCACGGAGGCGCTGCTCGCAGTATCCCCAACGAAGTACCGTTGATCTCGGCACCCATTGCGATGCGAGCATCGTTCTCTCTATGTGCGATCACCCATATCTTCGACCCAGCTAGATCATGCCGAATGCCCAGGATCTCGTTCGAATACGTGGCGTTGAAGAATTCGACGTACGGTCGTCGCCCAGTGCTGGCTCCACCCCGCACCGTACAAAGCTTCCGAACACTGAACATCGAGTTGACCATCTCAGGTTCCACATGTCGCAACACCGAAGATGAATGGCGATAGAGGAACGCTGCATACTCCAGAGGGGTGCGGTATCCGATACTCCGATGAGGCGTGCTGTTGTAGTTTGCGATCAGGATGTCGAGAATTTCTTCTGCATACTCGTATTGGAAGCGGCTCGTCAACGCCACGGCGTCCGGATTGCGACCTTTCTTATCTTGCGGCTTGGCGCCAGTCGTGTTGGATAGTCGCTGAAATCCACGTCCTGCCAAATGGCGATTGAACGTCTCGATGAAAGGTCGATCATCTTTGCTACGTCGCTTCGAAAACGAGCTTGATGGGTCAAGTAGTTTGGATCGAACGACATCTTCCAGAGATCGGCGAACATGCTGACATGTCTCTGCAAGTGCGCCATCTACGCTTGTCTCGTCCCAGCATAAACCAACATAGTCCGGGCCGAGCACCGACAATAGCCCTGCGCCAGGTATATAAGCATCCTCACTAAATGTCACTTGCCGCGGCGTCCAGGGGTTCAGCGATGCCTTGATCGCTCGAAGGACGTCGTCGGTCGACACTTCCCGTCTTAGACTGAAGTAGTACCCAATGACCGCTCGAGAAACAACTTCGAGCAAGACAACCACCCAGAGCCGATGGACCATTTTCTCAACAAAGCCGCCCCCGATCTGCGGCAGGAGCACACAGAACCGCCCGTCGATTTTATGCGCGTCCATCTCTACTCGCTGCATAAACCGGGAAACTGGGCGGTTAGTCCCATCGCCCGTTGCTAGTTTTTTGACCATATCCGGCCCCCCTGCCTCATGCGCCATTACTTTGGGGTTCGCCAGCAGGACTTTCTCGACGTAGCGCCTGATCGAGTAATAACCGAGACTGACAGTGTTAAAGGGCCATTCGTCGCGTATCTCGTAACCAAGCGCTCGAAGCTGATCAAGAAACCAGTTGTGATGACGAGTCTTCGCGCGCTTTATCTCGGCAAGCTTGTTCGTGCGCGGGATAGTCAAAATCCTGGCGTCGAAACTTTTCCTCAGTTCCGGATGAGCGTCGAGAATACCCTGCATTGCACCGGCCGCACCGCCACCATAGACATCTACGTGGATCCGTTTGATTCGATGGTACGGGCGCATTCGCACGTACGGCATCAAACCCCGCCATCCAAACTCTCGGCCATCCTCATGAGTCTCGAGGCAACGCTCGTTGATCAGCCGATAGGCCTGCTTCGCGCTAAGCGATGTTGCTTTCTTGATCGACTCGGGTGATTCCCCGGCCAGGTACAGCTCAACCGCCTTCTTCCTCGCGAAATAAAGCGCTTGTCGAGAGTCAGTCATCGTACCTACGTCGGGCGTCACCCACTTTGAAGTGTCATGGGCCCGTCCTCGCACTATCCGCTGCGAAAACACTGGCAGTTCTTCGGAGTCTTCAACTGACATCCCGCCCTCCTCGCCATCGGAGCGACACGCTCAACTCATCTGAGCGCCGTCCTGACAACACCTGTCCGAAAGAAGGCTAGTACATCAAAAACGCATGCACGGGATTAGTTACAAAATCACCAAAATGCTGGGATGAGATACAATTTTATGCAAATTTTCTCCTCGTGAATTTGTTCCCGGGATCCCGGAGACGCCCTATTGGCGGGGGTGTCGTAGATACAAATTTATGCAAACCAACGGTCGGGCGACGATTGCCCGCGACCGGCGAGCCACGTACAGTATTTGCCTGCCTCCATTCCGGAACCCCCATGCCGATCGCATTTCTGAAGATGAACGCGAATGGCGATGACTTCGTCATCGTCGACCTGCGCGGTCACGAACACGATCGCGCGCATCCCGTCGACGGCGACCTCGTGCGGCGCATGGGCGATCGGCATCGCGGCATCGGCTTCAACCAGCTCGCGGTGATCTCGGACGGCAACGACGCGGCCGCGCGCGTCGCGTTCTGGAATCCCGACGGCTCGACGCTCGATACCTGCGGCAGCGCGACGCGCGGCGTCGCGTGGAAGCTGATGCGGGAAACCGGTGCGACATCGGTCGTGCTGCGCACGAATCGCGGGCGCCTGCACTGTTCGCAGGATGCGGACGGGCTGATCAAGGTCGACATGGGCGCGCCGCGGCTCGGCTGGCAGGACGTGCCGCTCTCGGAAGCCATCGACACGCTCGCGCTGCCGCTGCCCGGTGCGCCGGCCGCATGCAGCATGGGCAATCCGCATTGCACGTTCTTCGTCGACGATGTCGGCACGATCGACATCGAAGCGCTCGGCCCAACCATCGAAACGCATCCGCTGTTTCCGCTGAAGACCAACGTGCATTTCGTTCAGGTCATCGATCGATCGCATATCCGTCTACGTATCTGGGAACGCGGCGGCGGCGTGCCGCTCGGCTCCGGCTCGTGTTCGTGCGGCGCGGCGGTCAACGGCATCCGGTGCGGGCTGCTCGACGATACCGTGCGGGTGACCTGCGACGGCGGCGACGTCATCGTTCAATGGGACGGCGCCGGCAGCGTGTTCCTGAGCGGCCCCGTGACGTTCGGGTTCAGCGGAGTGTGGCCGTGACGACCGACGACGCACGAACCTTCCACGCGCTGCGCCCGCGCCTGCAGAAGATCGCATACCGGATGCTCGGCTCCGTCGCGGATGCCGAGGACATCGTGCAGGACGTGTGGCTGCGCTGGCACGACGCGGCGCGCGACGACATCGAGAACGCCGAGGCGTGGCTCGTCGCGGTCACGACGCGCACGTCGATCGATCGCCTGCGCGCGGCGAAGCTCCGGCGCGAGCACTACACGGGTATCTGGCTGCCCGAGCCGGAACTCGGCGAATCGCCGGCGACGCCCGAGGAAATGACGGAGCGCGCGAACGACGTGTCGGTCGCGTACCTGCTGTTGCTCGAACGGCTGACGCCGGAAGCGCGCGCGGCGTTCCTGCTGCATGAAATCTTCGAGTTCGACTACGACCGGATCGCCGACGCGATCGGCAAGAGCGAAGCCGCGTGCCGCCAGCTCGTCAGCCGGGCCCGCGCGCGGCTGCGCGACGATACGCAGCCGCGGCACGCGGTGCCGCACGAAACGCATCGCCGGCTGCTGCAGACGTTCACGCATGCACTCGCACACGGCGACTTCCCGTCGATCCAGGCGCTGCTCGCCGAAGACGCGATGCTGATCGGCGACGGCGGCGGCCATGTCCAGAGCTTCCCGAAACCGATGGTCGGCGGCCGGCGCATCGCTCAACTGTTCTATGCGACGTGGTTGCGCTGCGGCAGCGGTGTCGAGATGCGGCCGGTCGTGCTGAACGGCCAGTGGGCGATGCTGCGCTTCATCGACGGGCAACTCGAAGCGGCGATGTCGTTCGAGACCGACGGCACGCGCATCGGCCGGATTCTCGTGCAGCGCAACCCCGACAAGCTCGCGCGGATCGCGGCCGCCTGCACCGCCGGCTGACGCATGCGGCGCGCGCGCCGGAGCCGGCCGCGCCCGTCGCCGAGCGCCGATTGGTGCAGCGCGCGCAACACGATGCGTCCCCGTGCGTGGCTACCGCGCACCAGCACACCCTCCTAAGATGATTTCGCGCGGCGCCCTGCCGCCCACGACACCCGCGCAGCGCGGGCCAGCCTCTTCGTCGCCAGGAGAAATCATGACGCAGCGTATCAACTACATTCAACAGTCACCCGAGTTGTTCAGGAAATTCCTCGAGCTCAGCAACCTGCTGCGCAGCAGCGCGATCGAGGAATCGATCCGGGATCTCGTGTCCCTCCGGGCATCCCAGATCAACGGCTGCGCGTTCTGCGTCGACATGCACGTGAAGGAGGCACGCATCCACGGCGAGCGCGAGCTGCGCCTGCATCATCTGGCGACGTGGCGCGAATCGACGCTCTTCTCGCCGCGCGAGCGGGCCGCGTTGGCCTGGACGGAAGCGCTGACGACGCTGCCCGCGCACGGCGTGCCGGACGACCTCTACGACCGCGTGCGCGGCCAGCTCTCCGAGAAGGAATTGTCGGACCTGACGTTCGAAGTGATGGCGATCAACGGCTGGAACCGCGCGAATGTCGCGTTCCGGACCGTGCCGGGCTCGTCCGACAAGGCGTTCGGCCTCGACAAGGCCAATCTCGCCTGACGGCCGGCCACCGCCCTCTCTCGCTGCCGGCCGTTGGCCGGCAGCTCACCGGAAGCCACCACCATGATTCGCATGAAACACGTGATCGCGTCCGCGCTCGTCGTCGCGGGCGCCGCGACCGGCGCCGTTCGCGCGGCGCCGTCGGCCATCGTCACGCCGCTGATGACGAAGCCGCTCGACGCATACCCGGGCAAGGAAGCGCAGATGATCTCCGTCGAGTATCCGCCCGGCGCGGTCGACCCGGTGCACCGCCACCACGCCGACGCGTTCGTCTATGTCGTCGAAGGGTCGATCGTGATGCAGGTGAAGGGCGGCGAGCCCGTCACGCTGACACCGGGCCAGACCTTCTACGAGGGCCCGAACGACCTGCACACGGTCGGACGCAACGCGAGCCGCACCCGGCCCGCGAAGTTCATCGTGCTGCTGTTGAAGGACCAGGGCGCGCCCGTGCTCGTGCCGGAAAAATAGCCGGCTCGCACCCCGCCGCACCCTTTTTGCAAAAATGCGGCGGGCGGTGTCACAGGCGGCAGCGCTGAAACGTCTAGTCGCATACGGACACCACGATTCCAGCGCCTCCATGCCCGACACTTCCATCCGCCGCCCCGATGCCGACGACCCGTTCGCGCGCAGCTTCTCGACCTGCTATGCCGGCGTGGTCACGTTCCTCGCCGTCGTCACCGAAGGCAGCTTCGCGCGCGCCGCCGATCGCCTCGGCGTCGGCCGCTCGTCGGTCAGCCGCCACGTGCAACGGCTCGAGGACCGGCTCGACGCACGCCTGTTCCAGCGCACCACGCGCAGCATGTCGCTGACGCGCGAAGGCGAGCTCTTCTACGAAAACTGCCGGCCCGGCATCGAGCATCTGGCGCAGGCGCTCGAGGACATGCGCGAGCTGCGCAGCGGGCCGCCGAGCGGACACCTGCGCGTCGGCTCGACCCCGGGCTTCGGCCGCAAGGTCATCGCGCCGCTGCTGCGCGATTTCCATGCGCAGTATCCGGACATCACGCTCGACCTGCTGCTGAACGACCGCCCGGCCGATTTCTCGGCCGACCGCATCGACGTCGCGTTTCGCGACGGCCGCATGGAGGACAGCGCGATCGTCGCGCGCCGGCTGATTCCGATGCAGATGATCGTCTGCGCGTCGCCGTCGTACGCGCACCGGCACGGCTTGCCGCGCCACGTCGACGAACTCGCGCGGCATCGCTGCATCAACCTGTGCACCGCGTCGGGCCGCGTGACGGAATGGGAATTCAGGATCGACGGGGTGACGCAGCAGCGCCAGCTCGCCGCGCATCACACGTTCAACGACATCGATCTCGTCGTGCGCGCGGCGCTCGACGGGCTCGGCATCGCGCAATTGCCCGCGTACCAGGTGTGCGACCTGCTCGCCGACGGCCGGCTGGTGAGCTGTCTCGGCCAGCACGCGCCGGACGACGGCGGCCACTATCTCTGCTACCTGAGCCGCAAGCACCTGCCCACGCGCATCCGCGTGTTCATCGACTACATGATCGAGCAGACGCGTGCGCGCGACCTGCAGTGCCTGACGACGATGACGACGATCGCGCCGCTGGAGACGATCGATTGATGCATGCACGGCAACATGATGAGGGCTTGCCGGCCTCTACCGGATCGCGCGGCGCATGCCTACGATGCGGGCTGTTCGACAGGCACGCGCATACGGCACTGCGCGGTTCGGCAAAGGGCCGGCGCAATCGCGCGAATGCGAGGGGTCCTGGTTTCGGCAGGTTCAAGCGGCGCGCATGTCGCGCGCCCGTTCAAGGAGAGCAATCGTGAAAATCGTCGTGATTGGTGGTACCGGCCTCATCGGCAGCAAAGTCGTCAGGAACCTGATCGCCCGCGGCCACGACGCGATGGCGGCCGCGCCGTCGACCGGCGTCGATACGATCACGGGTGCGGGGCTCGACGACGCGCTCGCCGGCGCGGAGGTCGTGGTCGATCTCGCGAATTCGCCGTCGTTCGAGGAAGCGGCCGTGAAGGCGTTCTTCGAGGCGTCGGGGCGCAACCTGTTCGCTGCGGAGCGCACGGCCGGCGTGCGGCATCACGTCGCGTTGTCGGTGGTCGGCACCGACCGGCTGCAGCAGAGCGCGTATTTCCGCGGCAAGATCATCCAGGAGAATCTGATCCGTGAAGCGGGCGTGCCGTACACGATCGTGCGCTCGACGCAGTTCTTCGAATTCGTCGGGGCGATCGCGCAGGCGGGCGCACAAGGCGACACGGTCCGATTGACCACCGCGCACTTCCAGCCGATCGCATCGGACGACGTCGCAGCCGCGGTGACCGATTTCGCGCTCGACGCGCCGCGCAACGGCATCGCCGAAATCGGCGGCCCCGAGCGCGTGCGGATCGCCGATCTGGTCGAGCGTTTCCTGTCGGCGACGCACGACGCGCGCACGGTGACGCGCGACGCCAGCGCCGACTACTTCGGCGCGGTGCTGCAGGACGACACGCTCGTGCCGGCGCCCGGTGCACGTCTCGGCGCGACGACCTTCGACGCGTGGTGCCGGCAGAACGCGCTCGCGCGCTGAACGCTGCAGCCGGATCGCACACCATGACGCCGCTGCGCCCGCCGCCGCTATCGCTGCTCGACCGGTATCGCGGACGAGAACCGCAAACGCTGTACTCGACGACGGTGACCGTCACGGGCGGTGCGGCCGAGCACGGCCGCGCATCGGGCGTCGCGCGTTCCGACGACGGGCGGCTCGATGTCGAGCTGCGCCTGCCGCCGGCACTCGGCGGCTCCGGCGACGGCCTCAACCCGGAGCAACTGTTCGCGGCCAGCTATGCGGCATGCTTTCACGGTGCGCTGAGCCTGCTGGCTGCACGGGCGGGCGTGTCGATCGCCGGCGCATCGGTGTCCGCATCGATCGACTTCTGCCGCGATCCGGTGGACGGGCTGTTCATGCTGAACGCGAACATTCGGGTGCGCCTGCCGGGCGTCGAGCGCGCGGTGGCGGAAGAACTCGTCCGCAATACGGAGCGTTTCAGCCCGTATACGAAGATGGCGCACGAGGGGATCAGCCACGTCGTGGCGCTGGCGCCGGCAGACGAAACGTCGAAGCGCTGAGCGAAAATGAAAATGCGGCGCCCGCCGCATCGCGCAACGGGCGCCGCATCGATACGACGAATCAGTGCTTTTCGTCGACCTTCTTCGGCTTCGGCGGCGACGGCACCTTCGCGTACTGGAACGCCGGCGTGGCCTTCAGCGCTTCCTTGGTCGCACCCGGCAGATAGATGTTGCCGTTGCGCACGTCGAGCGACGCGATCGGCACCGCGACGTCGTGCGCGGCCACGCCGAGGAAACCGCCGGCCGACACGATCGCGGCGGACACCGAGCCGTCCGGCGCGACGATCAGGTCGCGCACCTTGCCGACTTTCTGGTTCTCGTCGTTGTACACGGTCTTGCCGAGCACGCTCTTCTTCACGCTCCAGCCTTCGAGCAGCGCCTGCGATTGCTCGACGGTCACGCTGATCGGCTGAGCGCCCGCGATCTGCGCGTGCGCGCTGACGCTCGAGGCGAGGACGGTTGCTGCGATGAGGGTCTTGTAGAACTTCATATGTGTTGCACTCCGGTTCGGTTGTTGTTGATTCCGGGACGAAGCGGCGGGACGCGACGGCCGATCGGTGAACGCCCCGCGATGGCCGCCCCGCGCTTCATCCGTCGCGTGGCGGCGGCCGCGCCGCCATGACATGTGTGCGTGGCGGACCGGCATGGCCGGGCCGCAGCGTGCAACACGTCTTTCATGGTAGCGGCATTCGCCGGATCGTGCGTTCAAGGTGCAATGGGGCTGGCGGCGCGAGCAGGATCAGGATCAATGATCGTGCAGACGGATGGGGCGCGCGGCGCGGAACAATGGTGCCGCGGCCTGTCGATCAGGGCAACCCCATAGATGGGCACCCGAACTTCGTGGCGCATCGAACGACGCGGCGGTCGCCGCGCCGCCACGCGGCATCACGCATTGCGCGAATACACCCTGCGATGCCGCACCGCCTCCGCCAGCACGTCGAGCACCGGCTCCGTCTGCGTCCAGCTCAGGCACGCGTCGGTAATCGACACGCCGTACTTCAGCGGCACGCCCGGCTTCAGATCCTGCCGGCCCGCTTCGAGATGGCTTTCCACCATCACGCCGACGATCCGGTGCTCGCCCTGCCCCAACTGCCGCGCGAGATCCTGCGCCACCTCGATCTGCCGCTCGTGCGACTTGTTCGAGTTCGCATGCGAGCAGTCGACCATCACCTGCTCGCGCAACCCGGCCTTGCGCAGCACCGCGCAACTCGCCTCGACGTGCTCGGCATCGTAGTTCGGGCCGTTCTTGCCGCCGCGCAGGATCACGTGCGCATCGTCGTTGCCGCGCGTCTCGAAGATCGCGGCCATCCCCATCTTCGTCATCCCCATGAACGCATGGCTCGCCGCCGCGGCGACGATTGCGTCCGACGCGACCTGCACGCCACCGTCGGTACCGTTCTTGAAGCCGATCGGGCAGCTCAACCCCGACGCAAGCTGGCGGTGGCTCTGGCTCTCGGTCGTGCGCGCGCCGATCGCGCCCCACGCGATCAGGTCGGCGATGTACTGCGGGCTCAGCAGGTCGAGGAATTCGGTCGATGCCGGCAGGCCGAGCGCGTTGATGTCGAGCAGCAATTGCCGCGCGGCGCGCAGCCCTTCGTTGATGCGGAAGCTACCGTCGAGGCGCGGATCGTTGATGTACCCCTTCCAGCCGACCGTCGTACGCGGCTTCTCGAAGTACACGCGCATCGTGATCAGCAGGTCGTCCTTCAGCGCGTCGGCTGCGACCTTCAGGCGCCGTGCGTAATCGAGCGCCTGGTCGTGATCGTGGATCGAGCACGGGCCGACGACGAGCAGCAGCCGGTCGTCGCGGCCGTGCAGGATGTCGCCGATCGCGCGACGCGTATCCTCGACGAGCGTCTGCGTCGCGGCCGGCACCGGCAGCTCGTCGAGCAGCAGCGCGGGCGAAATCAGCGGACGCACGGCGCCGATGCGGACGTCGTCGATGCGTGTGGTGTCCTGCGTCGCGTCGGCGCTGCCTACCTCGCGATCATGGGAAGGATTGTCGAGGTTCTGCATGGTGATTCTCCGGGGGACGTCTGTCTGGAATGATGGGCAGGCTCGATTATGGCACCCGGAGAAGGTCGCGGCGGGTTACGGCGGGGGAATGCGGACGACGGCCGCCGCAGTCACGCGATCGACGTCGAAACGACGCAAAAAAAGGCGACCCGCAAAGGGGTCGCCCGACCGTTTGCCGCATTGCGCGGCATGACTAGTGCCGCGTCTCGGGCGCGAGCGAGTTGCTCGGCAGCAGCGACGTCAGCCAGCAATTGTTCGGCGCGGCCTTGCCGTTGAAGCGATCGTAGAGCCACGGCAGCATGCCGGCCACCCACGGCACGATCGCGCCCGCGTGTTCGAGCGGATATTCGGTGTACGTGACCGCCGTGCCGCTGGCGCAAAACTTCTGCGCCAGCGCGCGCACGTCGTACGCCAGCATCACGCCGTCGCCCACCTGGCTGCCGAAGGTGCCGTCCAGCGCGCCCGCAGTACCCTGGCCGATGAACATCGGGATCGTCGGCGACGCGGCCAGCCCCGCATTCACCTTGTTCGCATAGGTGACGTACACCGGAATGCTGTTGATGTCGTTCGCGTATTGCGGCTTGAACAGCGTGCCCCAGCGCAGGCCCGTGTACTTCGGCAGGATGTAGGCGAGCGACTGGTTCTGGATATCCTTGAACACGGCCACGCCCGTCTCGCTGAGGTACGGCGTCAGGTCGAAGCCATAGCCGCGCGACAGGCCGGCCAGCGCGGCCGCGGCCACGCCGCCCCACACGATGCTGCCGTCGACATAACGCAGGTTGTGCGCCGGGTCGACCAGCACGCCGCCCTCCGCCGCGCCGACGAGCTGCCGGTTGACGTCGGGCGCGTAGCTCGGCGCGAGTTGCGCGGCCCAGTTCGTCGCGATCGCGCCGCCGGAATAGCCGATCATCGCGACCTTGCTCGACGGATTCAGCCCGGTCGACGGCGTATTGAGCGCGGCGCGAATCGAATCGAGCGTCGTCATCCCGTATTCGGGGCCGGCCGCGAAATCGGCCGTCTGGCCCTCGGTATCGGGCACGATGATGTTGTAGCCGAGCAGCAGCAGCGTCGACAGCGGAATCGATTCCGCGCTGTACAGCAACGTGCCGACGTTGATGACCTTGGTCACGTCGCGATCGCCGGCGATCACCTGCGACGGCTCGTCGTACGGGTTCAGCGAATCGTAGGCCGACTGGTACGAGATCGCGTGGCCGTTGCTGACCGGGCTGCGGATCACGGAGGTCACGTTGACGACCGGCTGGTTCAGCGCGTTGCTGGTGCGATACAGCAATTGCTGCGCGGTCACCGCGGTCGGAATGCCGGCCACGTGATAGGTGACGTTACGCGTCTTGATCACGGTGCCCGGTGGAACCGATGCCAACGGCGTGGAGCCGGTGTACGTGTAGAACGGATCGGAGACGGCTGGCGCCGCGGCGCTGGCCGGCGGTGTCGTGACGGCAAGTATGGCTGACACCGCGGCCGCAGCCGCGACAATCATGAAACGTCTGGAGGACATGGGTGGAGGCCCCTGGGATAACCTGCTTGCATCGAAGGAAATTCGGCGGTGTTGCAGACCATCGCGATTGCCGCTTCAACAGCGTTTCGGTGCCATCGACTGTCTCCTGTAAATGAATGATCCGGTTTTTTCCGATTCTGTAATTTAGTAGGACTGCAAATCTGATTTATTGAAGCACAACGAGAATGCGTTCGAGATGCGTTTTCGCTTGTTTGAAGGTAAACGTCTAAACCGGTTGCCACGCGAGGTCGGCGGCCCGGCCGTTCGGCCGAGTGTTCGCGTTGGAGGGGAGTACCGTAGGATCACCGTTGTCCGGTACCGAAGCGGCCCGTCGTGCGACGCTGGTCGCTCCGCACACCGCTTGCCTGTGACCGATCGTTTCCTGCCCAACCGACACGCCACGATGACCGTCTCCGAACTGCTCCGCGCCATCCGCCAACCCTATGTCGACCTGCTCGCGAAAGCCACCACGCAATCGGCCGTCGTCGTCGAGCCGGCCTACCGGCAGGCCGACGGCACGCTGGCCACCGAAGGCCCGCTCGCGTTGCCGTGCCGCGCCGACACGATCGCGACCGAAGGCGAGGCGGCCGGCCAGCCCGCGATGGTCGATTCGGCCACGCAGCTGGATTTCGAGCCGTTCGCATTCGAACTCGAAACGGCAGCCGTGTCGATCCAGCCGTTCGTGTGGGACTGGGCGGCGGTCGAGGCCGACGGTCTCGACGAAAGCACCGCGAACGACGCGTTCAAGACGTGGTTCCTCGCGTGGTTCGACGCGGACGACGAGAACACGCCGGCCGAAGACGGACTGCACGGCATCGTTCACTACCTGTCGGAACCGGTTCGCACGGAACAGGGCTGGCGCATCCACGCGGATCTCGGTTCCGCGCCGGAGACGGCCGTCGAGGATCTGCTGTTCCGGCTCGTCGATGCGGGCGCAACGCGGATCAGTGTCGGTTGATATGCGTCTTCATCGCTCACGCACCGTCATGAAAACCATTCGGTTGCCGCCGTGATGCGCCGGTTGATCCGAAGCGCGTGCGTGGTACCTCGTCCCCGGCGTCGAGCTGAAGTGACGCGGCGGTCCGCGCGCACCGCTGCCATTGCATCAGGAAGCGATCAGGACGCGTCGCCCGGTGCGTCGACGTCGATGCCGAGTTCGCTCGCCATCCGTTGAACCAGCGCATTGAGTCGCGCCACTTCGTCCGCGAGGCGCTTCTGTTCGGCCTTTAGCGCCTCGAATTCGGAAGGCGGCACCGAATCCGCGCCGCCGCCGGCATCCGCGCTCGCGAAGTCGGCCATGTTCACGTCGCCGCACATCAGGTGCATCCAGCGGTTCTCGCGCGCACCCGGCGCACGCGGCAGCCGGACGACGAGCGGCTGCGCGCGCGCCGCGAGTTCGTCCAGGAACGCCTCGACCGACGAGATGTCCGCGAAGCCGTGCAGGCGTGCGCTGTTCAGGCGCAGCTCGGCGGCCGTCTGCGGGCCGCGCAGCAGCAGGATCGTCAGCAGCGCGATCGCCTGGCTCGGGATGCCGAGCACGCGGTTCATGTTGTGCTCGAAACGCGGCACGCGGCTGCTGCTGCCCTCCATCACGAGGCTCAGGCGCTTCAGCTCGTCGAGCGCGGTCGTGACTTCGTCCTCGCTGACGTTCATCACCGGCGCGCGCGCGGTTTTCTGGTTGCAGCCCGCGGTCAGCGCGTTCAGCGACAGCGGGTAGGTATCCGGCACCGTGTGTTGTTTCTCGACGAGCACGCCGAGAATGCGGGCCTCGAGAGGCGTGAGTTCGCGAAGGGCGCGGGGCGTGGGCGTATCCGGCGTGGTGTTCATGAGTGGCGTCGCAGCGTGCAGCAGGTGAAGGGAAACGATCGCGGCCCGTACGGCATCGCGCACGGGCGAGCCATATGATAGCTCGCGACGCACGGCCCGGCGCCGCTTGGCGCAGCAGCATGCGGACTTGCCGCAGCGGGTTTTCGTCCGACGTAGCGGCGCGCGCGATAGCGTGCGGCGCATCGCTGCGATGCGCGTGCGCGGCACCGCAGCTTCATCCTTCGCGCGCGCCGGGCGTTTGCGCGATGCGCATGCCGGCGCTACGATAGACGTTCATCCCGATATCAGCGGCGCCGCACACGACCGCTTTCGCACGCCGATACCACGCATCACCCGCGTTGAATGCGCTGCCGCCGTGCGTGCGCACCGCTCGTCAAACCCGCTCACCCCCTCACCCGTTCACCACCATGACTGCATCCTCTTCCGCACCCGTGCGCGCCATCGTCACCGGACACACCCGCGGCGTCGGCGCGGCGCTCGCCGAACAACTCCTGCAGGAAGGCATCGCCGTGCTCGGCGTGTCGCGCAGCCGTCATCCGTCGCTCGCGTCACAGGCCGGCGAGCGCTTTACCGAGGTCGAACTCGACCTGTCGGACTCGAAGACCATTGCGAGCTGGCTGGCCGGCGACACGCTGCGCCGCTTCGTCGACGGCGCGTCACTCGTGCTGCTGTTCAACAACGCGGGCATCGTCGACCCGATCGGCCCGCTCGCCGCGCAGGACCCGGCGATCGTCGCCCGCGCGGTCGGCCTGAACGTCGCCGCACCGCTGATGCTGTCGGCCGCGCTCGCGCAAGCCGCCTCGGCCGCGACCGAATGCCGGATCGTGCACCTGTCGAGCGGTGCGGCCCGCAATGCGTATGCCGGCTGGAGCATCTACTGCGCGACCAAGGCCGCGCTCGATCATCATGCGCGCGCGGTCGCGCTCGACGCGAACGGCGCGCTGCGGATCTGCAGCGTCGCACCGGGCGTCGTCGATACGGGCATGCAGGCCACGATCCGCGCGACCGGCGAAGACAACTTCCCGATGCGCGAGAAATTCGACCAGTTGAAGTCGAGCGGCGCGCTCGCCACGCCCGAGGCGACCGCCCGGCAACTGATCGGCTATGCGCTGAGCGATGTGTTCGGTACCGAGCCGACGGCCGACGTGCGCAACCTGCCGACGAAGTAAGCGCCGGACGCGGCCCGTCATCCTTCGAGCCGCTTCGTCCAGTCTTCGACCTGCCGCCCGGTCCGGCGTTTTTCGAGCATCTTGCGCCAGCCGGGCGGCAGCAGCGGCACGTCGCACAGCGCATCGAGCGCGGCCATGTCGAGCGTGCGTCGATACAGCACGTCGAGCACCGTCGACAGCGGCCATTCCGGGTAGCGGCGCTCGTGCAGCGCCAGCACATCGCCCGCCGCCACCCAGCCTTCCTGCAGCACGCGGTAGTACCAGCCGGTCCGGCCGCTGTGCTGCACGAGCGCCGCCATCCGCGGATGATCGAAACGCGCGTTGAGCTTCCAGCACGGCTGCCGCGACTGCGACACCCGGAGCACCGCGCCGCCCAGCGTGAACACGTCGCCGAGACACACGTCGTGCTCGGTGATGCCGCGCGTCGACAGGTTCTCGCCGAACGCACCCGGCCGGGCGAGCACGTCGCGCGCGCCGATCTGCCCGGTCCACCACGGATAGTGATCATGCGCATAATGATGAACGGCCTTGTCGGGGCCGCCGTGATGCCGCGCATCGGCCTGCTGGTCGCCGGCAAAGCCGAGCGCGCCCAGCCACAGGCGTGCGTCCACCGGCTGCTTGTCGATCGCGCTCGCGTGCGGTGTGCCGGCGAGCGGCCGGCTCACGCCGATCCGCACCGCGCCGATGGCGACCGCGATCGCCAGCCGTGCGTCGGCGCTCATGCCGCCACACCGTCCGGCAGCGCCGCGAGCAGGCGCTCGAGTTCTCGTGTGCGTGCGTCGCCGAGCGGCAGCAGCGGTCGCCGCGGTTCGCCGGCGTCGAAGCCGCGCAGCCTCAGCCCGGCCTTCACGGTCACCGGCAACCCGCCGTTGACGATGAACTGCAGCAACGGCAACTGCGCGTGAAAGACCGATCGGGCGCGCGCGAGGTCGCCCGCGCACATCGCGTCGAACAACGCGAGCGGCAACGCGGCATTCAGGTTCGGCGCGGCCGTGCACCATCCGGCCGCGCCGGCGGCCAGCGCGGCGAGCGCCATCGGATTGCTGCCGTTGTAGAACGGGATCGTGCCGTCGCTCAATTGCGCGAGCCGGTGTATCCGGCCGATGTCGCCGGTGCTTTCCTTCACCATCGTCACGTTGTCGACGGTCTGGCAGATCGTCGCGATCAGCTCGGGCGACATGTCGACGCCGCTCGTCGCCGGGTTGTTGTACAGCATGATCGGGATGCCGATCGCGTCGCCGATCGCACGGTAGTGCGCGACGATCTCGTCGTTGCCGAGCTTCCAGTACGACACCGGCAGCACCATCACCGCATCGGCGCCGGCCTGCTCGGCAAAGCGGGCGCGGCGCACCGCGCCCGCCGTGGTGAGATCGGAAATTCCGACGACGGTCGGCACGCGCCGGCGCACCGCGCGAATCGACGCGGTAGCGACGGCCTCCCATTCGGCGTCGGACAGGTAGGCGCTTTCGCCGGTACTGCCCAGCGGCGCGATCGCGTGAACGCCGTCGGCGATCAGGCGTTCGATCAGCGCATCGAGCGCTGTCAGGTCGACGTCGCCGTCGGCGGAGAACGGCGTGACCGGGTAGGCAATGATGCCTTTCAACAGGATGGACACGATTGGTATTCCTCAATGATTGACTAAAAAGATCGGAACGGTGCACTCGCTTACGCGACGCAATCCTGATGCGTATGCAATGCGCGGCGCGCGTAGTAGTCGAACGTCACCGCATCGCGCTTGGGCTTCGAGATCCAGTCGTGCGCCTCACGCGCCAACGCCGGAGGCACCGGTTTGATCTCGCCGGCCGACATCGCGAGCAGTTGAAGCTTCGCGGCGCGTTCGATCAACAGCGCGAGAATGCACGCCTCCTCGATCGTCTTGCCGACCACGAGCTGACCGTGATGCGACAGCAGAATCGCGCGCTTGCTGCCGAGCGCCTTCGAGATGATCTCGCCCTCCTCGTTGCCGACCGGCACGCCCGGCCAGTCCTTCAGGAACGCACAATCGTCGTACAGCGGGCAGGTATCCATATGCGACACGACGAGCGGCTGTTCGAGCATCGACAGCGCCGCGACATGCGCGGGATGCGTATGGATGATGCAGTTCACGTCCGGGCGTTCGCGATAAATCCACGTATGGAACCGGTTGGCCGGGTTCGGAATGCCATCGCCGTCGACGACGTCGAGATCCTCGTTGACGCGCAGCAGGTTCGCGGCCAAGATCTCGTCGAAGCCGAGCCCGAGCCGCTGCGTGTAGTACGTGCCGGCCGCGTCCGCGCGGCAGGTGATCTGCCCGGCCAGGCCCGAGTCGTGGCCGGCGTCGAACAAAATCCGGCAGGTCAGCGCAAGCTTTTGTCGCGCGGACCAGCCGCTGTCCCCCACCTCGTTTTCCAGACGCCGCTCTGCCAGCGCGACCAGCGCTTCCTTCGTCAAATTCAGCGTTTCCGCCATGTTCGCCTCCTGAATGAACCGGGTCTGCCGCGCCGTCCGCGGCCGTTTCCCCGATCACGAATGACACACGATACACCGAATGACACTTTGTGTCATGCGTTACAATCGGTTTTTCGAAGGACACCTGGCGCCCCATGACGATTCGCCTGAAGCTGCTCAGAAAACAGAAGGGCTGGACGCTCGACGTGCTGGCCGACGAGACCGGCCTCACCAAGAGCTACCTGTCGAAGGTCGAGCGCGGCCTGAGCGTGCCGTCGATCGCGGTCGCGCTGAAGCTGTCGAAGGCGCTGAACGTCGACGTCGAGCAACTGTTCTCGGAAAGCCGCAACCGCGAACTGATCACGGTCACGCGCGCCGGCGAGCGCACGGCAATGGGGGCGGCGGCCGACAGCCACGCGCATCGCTTCGAAAGCATCGCAGCGGGCGTCGCGCCGAAGAAAATGCTGCCGTTCGTCGTGCATCCGCCGCACGAATTCGTCGCATCGACGTTCCGCGAGCACGAGGGCGAGGAATTCCTGTTCGTACACAAGGGACGCATCGAAATCGAATTTCCGAACGAGACGGTGCAACTCAAGGCCGGCGATTCAGTCTATTTCAACGCACTGATCCCGCACCGCACGCGCAGCCTCGGCACCGCGCAGGCGGAGATCCTGGTCATCGTCAGCCACGACGACTAGCCTCGTCACTTCTCGTCACTTTTTCGCGCAAGGATCTTCCGATGGTCACCAAGGCCACCGCACCGTTCCAGCAGATCAAGACGCTCGTCCGTCAGAACGTCGAGTCCGGCGACTGGCGCCCCGGCGACCGCATTCCGTCCGAGCTCGATCTCGCCGCGCAGTTCGGCGTCGCACGCATGACGGTCAACCGCGCGCTGCGTGAGCTGACCGAGGAAGGCGTGCTCAAGCGCACCGCAGGCGTCGGCACCTTCGTCGCCGAGGTGAAGCCGCAGTCGAACCTGCTGATGATCGCGCACATCCGCGACGAAATCCGCGCGCGCGGGCACGAATATCGCTGCCGCGTGCTGAGCCAGTCGAGCGAACCCGCGTCGTTCGACGTCGCGGCCGCGTTCGGCCTGCCGGTCAACACGCCGGTCTTTCACGTGGTGTGCGTGCACGAGGAAAACGGCCGCCCGATTCAGCTCGAGGATCGCTACGTGAACCCGGCCGCCGCGCCCGGCTTCATCGACCAGGATTTCCAGACCGAGCCGCCGTCCGAGTACCTGTACAACAACGTGTCGCACTACGAACTTGAAATCGAGCACGTCGTCGACGCGTCGCTGCCCACCAGCGAGCAGGCGCGGCTGCTCGACATGCGCGCCGACGAGCCGTGCCTGACGCTCACGCGCCGCACATGGACGGACGGGCTGCCCGTCACGTTCGTGCACTTCCTGCATCCGGGCAACCGCTACCGGCTCGGTTCGCGCTTCAAGCCAGGCGCGGGGCGCCACCCGACCTGATCGTTCGTCGCAAGCCCCTCAACGCACGGCGGCCGTTTCGTCATGAAACGGCCGCCGTATTCGTTACCTGCGCTGCTCAGATCGCGCCGACCTGCCCCGCGTCGCGCGACCACACCACCGGAAACAGTGGATGATCGAGCGGTGCGCCGTCGGCCAGTTGCGCCGCGAGCCCGGGGAAATCGGGCGACGTTTTCCAGCGGCGCGGCGCGTGACGGATATCATCGCCGACGAAGCGGATCGAGAACGCACGGCGGCGGTTCTGCGTGCCGCCCGACGCATGCAGCGTGAGCATCCGGAAGCACACCATGTCGCCGGGTTCGAGCGCCCAGCGGCGAATCGGGAAGGCCGCGCGGTCGGCTTCGATGTCGGGCAGGTCGGCGAGGCTGCCTTCCGGAAACCACTTCGCCTCCTTGTCCATGAACGTGCGCGGCATCAGCCACGGCCCGCGATGCGAGCCCGCGACGAATTCCAGCGTCGATTCGAGCGGCACCGGATCGACCGGAATCCACATGCTGACGTTGTCGTCGCCTTCGATGTCGTAGTACGGCTGGTCCTGATGCCACGGCGTGCGCTGCCGCGTGCCGGGCTTCTTCACGAGCAGGTGATCATGATGCAGCCGCACGTGGTCGGTGCCCATCAGCGCGGCGGCGACTGACGGCGCCGGCGAGCGCACGATGAAATCGCGATACGCGTCGTTGTGCTGCCAGTTGCAGAAATCCTCGAAGAACCAGCCCGGATCGTCGGGCCGGCTCGCGACTTTCGCGCGTTCGCTCGGTTGCGCGAGGTTCGCGTCGATGCCGGCCCGCAGCGCGGCCACTTCGTCAGGCGAAAAAATGCCCTTGATGCAGACCGCGCCTTCCTCGCGGAACGCGGCGATCAGTTCGGGCGTCACGGCTTGCGCGACGCGCTCCTGGATACTCGTCATGGTGTGCCTGTCGATCGAATGAGTCACGGGGTCACGGCGCCGAAGTCAGTTGCTGCTTCGCGCCGTAGATGTCGAAGTCGAAGTATTTCGCGGCAATCTTCTGGTACGTGCCGTTCGCGCGAATCGCGACGATCGCGTCGTTCAGCCGCTTCTTCATGTCGGCGTCGCCCTTGCGTATGCCCATCGCGACGCCGTAGCCGGTGATCCGCGCGTCGGTCACGTCCGGGCCCGCGAACGCGTAGCCCTTGCCGCGTGGCGTCTTCAGGAACGAGTAGCCGGCCTGCGTCTTGTCCTGGAAGGTCGCGTCGAGGCGGCCGTTGACGAGATCCTGGTACACCTGGTCCTGATTCTGGTAGGAGACGATCGTCACGCCCTTGGTCGCCCATTCGGCCTTCGCGTACGCCTCCTGCGTCGTGCCCTGGTCGATCCCGATGCGCTTGCCGGCGAGCGACGCGGCGCTCGGCAGCAGCTTCGAGCCGACCGGCGCGACGAGCGCGCCCGGCGACGCATACAGCTTGTTCGAGAAGTCGATCTGCTTGAGCCGCTCGTCGGTGGCCGTCATCGCCGACATGATCACGTCGAACTTGCGCGCGCGCAGCGCCGGGATCATCCCGTCGAAGCCCTGCTCGACCCACACGCACTTCGCATGCAGCTGCTCGCAGATCGCATTGCGCAGGTCGATGTCGAAGCCGGCGAGCGAGCCGTCGGGCTGCTTCGCCTCGAACGGCGGATAGGTGGGGTCGATACCCCAGCGGATCGTCGCCGTATCCTGCGCGAACGACACGAGCGGCGCGAACGCCAGCGCGGTGGCGAAGAGCTTTGCGGTGCGGTTCATGGCGGGTCCTTGAAAGTCTCGACGCGGCGGGCGATGCCGGCGTCCGGTGGGGCGTCGCGACGGGGGGGCGGCGCGGGGCGTGAAAGACGACGGACTTCGATGAAACTGCGATGCAGTCTAGACTGCTTGATTTTTGAGCGCAAGCGGGGAAATACGGGAGGGGCGGCGGATTGAGAGAAGATCGAAACCGAGAGGCGAGGCGATGCTCAATTGTGAGATTTTCCAGGAATTTTCGGGTGTTTACCCCGCGCGATCCATACCTGACACAGAATGCGCTTTCCGAATGTTAACGAGAGGAAGTGATCTACACCGGTCACCACGGCGATGAGTTTCCCGCAGTTCCATCGAACCTACCGGCAATGCGACCTATACTGCGATGGAATTTTTCAACACCAATATCGCGCTTCAAGATGTAAGATATAGCTTACATTGAAGAGCACCCAACCTTCGTCGGGAGGTCGCCATGCAACTCTATGAAATCGGACAGGCCGTCGCAAAACGGCGGGCCGAACTCGACCTCACGCAGGCGCAACTTGCCAAGCTCGCCGGGTTGTCTCGCCTTACCGTCAACCAGCTCGAATCCGGCAAGGTCAAGGATCTCGGTATCAACAAGCTCATCCCGTTGCTCAGTGTGCTCGGCATTGAACTTCTGGCACTGCCGCGACAGGCTCAAAACGGTCTTTACAAAGCCGTCGTGAGCGCGAACGTCAGCTACAAGGGTGAACTGACCGAACGACTGCTGGCCGATGCGTTGACCACGGGACGAATTCCGGAGGGGTACGAATCACAGTTCTCCGTCATCCTCGACGAAGTGCCGCTGCCTGTCGTGGTGAAGGCGGCCGAGGAAGCCGCCGAGCGCTCGGGCACCCCGCTTCGGACTATCTGGAAAAATCTTGCCGCTTGGTCGAAGGACCTTCATCTGTATCGGGAAGTATGGGCATGACCGTACCATCCACTTTGCCCGACGGCCCGTGGCAGGGTCTTTTTCGCCACGCACTGACACTGATCGAAGAGATACGGAAGCACGGCACGTCGAGTCCGTTCTGGACATTTGGCGGAGGCACCGTCCTCATGCTGCGCCACGGCCATCGCGTCAGCAAGGACGTCGACATCTTCGTACCCGATCCGCAGTATCTCGGGTACGTGAACCCTCGCATCAGCGATGCCGCGTCCGACATCACGCCGAATTATGAGGAACACGCCGGGTTCGTGAAGCTGATGCTGCCCGACGGCGAAATCGACTTCGTGGTCTCCCGGAATCTGACGTCTCCCGGCTACGACGAATGGATGCTGATGGATCGCGTCGTCAAGGTCGAGACTTCCGCGGAAATCGTCGCCAAGAAAATGTGGCACCGCGGCGATCGTCCGACCGCCCGGGACCTGTTCGATCTGTGCCTGGTCATCGAGCGGGAGCCGGAAAGCCTGATGGACGCCGGTGCGTTCCTCGTTCGGCATCGCGACACGTTTCTGCGTCTGCTCAACGAGCATCGTGCCTTCGTTCAACCGCGCTTCGACGACATCCGGACACTCGGCTACACGCCGTCGTTCGACTATTGTGTTGAACTCGCCGACGCATTCCTGCGAAAACTCCCCGGCGGCACGCCGGAACCCAAATCGCGCCGCCGCTAAACCTACTGCGCCCCGCCACCAGCCCGCTCGTTCGCCCCATACCCGCCGTCGCGCGGGCGGCAGCGGCGTCACGCCGTTCGATCCGCACGTCCCGTTCGCCGCGTCGTCGAGCACGACCGCGTTCGGCCGCCGGAATCCACGCGGTGCAGCGATAGCGGATCGGGCTGCGCAGATCGGCGCTGTGCGCGAGCGTCATCCATTGGATGTCGTCTGGCGCCTCAAAATCCCGCCAAACACCACTCCCAAGTCCGGCGAAACCGCGATTGCCCGCGATGTCCGGCCATGTTAAAAGTCATCGCACGCATTTGAAAATGAAATGCCCGAATCCACAGAAGTGCAGAAATGAATAGACCCCTGTTCGACATCGACCTGCTGCGCGCGCTCGTGATGGTCGCCGATTGCGGCAGTTTCACGACCGCTTCCGCGCGCCTGCATTCGACACAGTCGACGGTCAGCCAGAAGGTGCGCCGGCTCGAGGAAATCGCCGGCCACCGCCTGCTCGATCGCGGCGCGCGCGACGTGCGGCCGACCGACGCGGGCGTGACGGTGCTCAGCTATGCGCGACGCATGCTCGCGCTGAACGACGAGATGCTGGAGGCGCTGTCGGGTGCGACGGTCGCGCTGACGATCCGGCTCGGCGTACCCGACGATTTCGCCGCGGGCCGCACGACGCATGCGCTCGCGGCGTTCAAGCGCGAGCATCCGCAGGTGAAGCTCGAAGTGACGTGCGGGCTGAGCCGCGACATCAGCGCCGCGTACGATCGCGGCGAACTCGACCTCGTGCTGATCAAGCAGCGGCGCGACAGCCGCGAGGCGGTCGTGCGCTGGCCGGAGAAGCTGCGCTGGATCGACAGCGCGAAGCATCCGTCGATCAATCTCGACCCGGTGCCGATCGTCGTGTTCCCGCCGCGCGGGCTCTATCGCGACGACATGATCAAGGCAATCGAGGAGCGCGGCCGCCGCTGGCGGATCAGCTTCACGACGTCGAGCCTGAGCGGCATCCAGGCGGCCGTCGCGGACGGGCTCGGCATCAGCGTGCTGCCCGCGCGCGTGGTGACCGACGAGCACGTGGTGCTGACCGCGAAGCAGGGCTTCGCGCCGATCGAGCACATGGACATCGCGATCCTGCACCGGCCGACGGCCGACCCGATGGTCAGCGCGTTGACGAAGGCGCTTGCGGCGATGCTGGAACTCGAAGAGCGGTAGGCGAAGCGGATTGCAAACGGAAGCGGCGCACAGGGGCGCCGCGCACTACACGCATCAGAACAATCAGAACAATCAGAACATCGTATTGCCGTTCGCCGCCTGCTCGGGCACCGGCTGGTTGACGTCCCAGTGTTCGACGATCTTGCCGTGTTCGAGCCGGAAGATGTCCATGATCGCGCTGCCGCGCGTGCCCGGTTCGCGCACCGCGTGCACGTGCAGGATCACGTAGTCGCCATCGACGAACGAGCGCTTGATCTCGCTGTGCGACTGCGGATATTTATCGCGCAGGAACGCGACGAACTTGCGGAAGCCGTCGCGACCATCGGCCGCGTTCGGGTTGTGCTGCACGTAGCGATCGCCGACATACGCGAGCGCGGCGTCCGCATCCTTCTCGTTCAGCCCTTTCTCGTAGAACGCGAGCACCGTGCGCCGGTTGGCTTCCTGCTGCGCGTCGGCCGGGCCGGCCGCCACCGCATGCGCGGCCGTCACGGCGAACAGGGCCGCCGCCATCCATCGTGCGGCCCGTGCCGCGGTCGTGCGTCGCATCGTCGTCTCCCGGAAATCCGGCTGAAAACCGGATCATACCGGGGCGACGCGGCGCTCAGACCAGCGCGCCGTTGCGCGCGACGATTTTTCCGGACGACACGACGAGCCGCCGCACCGGCCGAGCGACGACGGCCTCGGCGAACGTCAGCGCATCGACGAGCACGACGTCCGCGCGGCTACCCGGCTGCAGTCCGTAATCCGCGAAACCGCAGCCGCGCGCCGCGCCGTGCGTCACGCAATCGAGCGCGACTTCGAGCGCATCGTCGCGGCGGAAATCATTGCGCATGCCGATCAGCATCGCGCGTTCGAGCATGTCCGGCGAGCCATACGGCGTCCACGTGTCGCGCACGCCGTCGTTGCCGCCGATCACGGTCACGCCCGCCGCACGGCATGCGGCCACCGGCGGCACCGGCACCGCGGCCGGCGCGGTCGTGACGATCGCGACGCCAAGTTCGGCCATCCGCGCGAGCAGCGCGTCGCGCTCGCGTTCGGCGAGATCGCCAAGACAGAAACCATGGCTGATCGTGACCTTGCCGTGCATCCCGTGCGCCGCCGTGCGCTGCAGGATCAGGTCGAGCGAGTACGCGCCCATCGACCCGCGCTCGTGCAGATGGATATCGAGCCCGCGGCCGTGGCGTTCGGCGATCGCGAACAGCACGTCCACCGCCTCGACCGGATCGCCTTCGATCGCGCACGGATCGAGCCCGCCGAGCAGGTCGGCACCAGCGCGGAGCGCGTCGGACAGCAGCACATCGGTGCCCGGCCGCTTGAGCACGCCCGATTGCGGAAACGCGACGATCTGGATCTCGACCTGCCCGCGCAGCGTCTCGCGCGTCGCGAGCACGCCGTGCAAATGGCGCAGCCCGGCTTCGGTATCGACGTC
Source organism: Burkholderia sp. E168m22 (assembly GCF_001319805.1). Taxonomy (NCBI): domain Bacteria; kingdom Pseudomonadati; phylum Pseudomonadota; class Betaproteobacteria; order Burkholderiales; family Burkholderiaceae; genus Burkholderia; species Burkholderia sp. E168m22. Next base: position 114,590 of record NZ_BBSK01000114.1, on the reverse strand, counting down.
GACGTGCGTACGGATGCGCGTCGTGCCGGCCGCGAGGAACGCGCGCGCCAGCGCGAGCGACGCGGCACCCGCGTCGTGGCCGCTCGTCGCGCGATAGTGGCGTTCGTTCTCGATGCGGTCGACGAGGCGCGGGCCGACCTGGTTGCGATACCACGGCATCCCCCAGTGGGTCTTGTCGAGGTGGGTGTGGCCCTCGACGAGGCCAGGCAACGCCAACGAGAGCGCACCGTCCTCGATCGCGCAGCCGGCGGGCGCATCGAGCGCCGGGCCGACCCGCGCGATGCGATCGCCTTCGATCAGGATATCGAGCGCCGCGTCGGCGCTCGTGCGGACATTGCGGATCAGCAGGTTCGTCATGTCGGTTCCAGTCGGGTCGGTCAGTGCAACGCAGGCACGGCGCGGGCCGTGCCGCCGGTCGAGTGGGTCAGCGCGTGAAGCGCAGCGACGGCGCGAACGGTGCGTCCGTATCGCTTTCGCCGCGGCGGAATACCCAGCGTTCGGCCGGCACGCCGGCGACGGCCGCCGCCGCGTTCGGCGCACGCACCGCGACGAAGCTCGCGTCGCAGCCGACCGCGATTCCATAGTTCTCCTTGCCGATCGCGCGCGCGCCGGCGTGCGTCGCCATGTCGAGTGCGATGCCGAGCTCTTCGTCCGTGTAGAAGCCCGACCGGTAGCCGACCATCATCGCACGCTGCAGCATGTCGCCGTTGCCGTACGGCCACCACGCGTCGCGAATGTTGTCGTTGCCCGCGAACACATGCACGCCCGCGTCGCGCAGCCGTTGCACCGGCGGAAACGCGCAGTCGCCCGGCGCATTCGTCAGGATCGACACGCCGGCTTCGGCCAGTGCCGCAGCGGTGCGCTGCACGTCGTCGTCGCTCACCTGGCCGAGCGCGTATGCATGGCTCACGTTCACGCGCCCGGCGAGCCCGGCCGAGCGCGTGCGCGCCGCGATCCGCAGCAGTTGCGCGATGCCCGTGTCGCCCGGTTCGTGCAGGTGAATGTCGATTTTCGCGCCGCGCTTCTCGGCGATGCCGAACACGATGTCGAGCTGACCATCCGCGTCGCCGTCGAGCGTCGTCGGGTCGATCCCGCCGACCACGTCGGCGCCTTCGCGCACGGCCGCGTCGAGGATCTCGGCGGTGCCCGGGCAGGTGATCACGCCGGCCTGCGGAAACGCGACCAGTTCGATGTCGACGATCCCGCGCCATTGTTCGCGCGCGGCCATCACGGCGTGCAGGTTCGACAGGCCCGTCGTCGCATCGACGTCGACGTGGCTGCGCATCGCGATCGTGCCGAACGCGGCGGCCTGCGCGATCAGCGCATTCGCCCGCTCGACGGTAGGCGGCGCGGCCGCGAGCTGGCGCTTCTCGACCGCGAGCCGCTCGCGCAGCGAGCCGACCGGTTCGTGCGGCACCCAGCGATCGCCGACGAAGCTCTTGTCGAGATGGATGTGGCCGTCGACGAAACCGGGCAGCACGACGCGGCCGTCGAGGTCGATCGTCTGCGCGCCGGGCGCGGCTGTGCAATCGGCGCCGATCGCGGCGAAGCGGCCGTCGCGGACGACGAGGTTGACGAGCTGGCCGCCGGCGTCGCGGGCGTTGATGAAGAGTCGTTCGGTCATGGCTTCGAATGTGGGGCGGTCGCGGCGCGACACCGGCGCGGATCGAGGAAGGACCGCGGCCGGCGCGGCGCGACCGTTGGCAGGGAATCCGGCCACGATATCGAACGCTGCCGCCCGAGGCCAATTAAATGTCGCGATGCCGCGCATTCGATTTCGCGATGCGCGGCGCGGAAGCCTGCCGGGCCGGGCGCGACGGGGGCGCGATCGTCGAGGAAATGGCCGAAATGTCTTCGGCAATGCACGGGTCGCGTCGTCGGCACGCGTGCGCCGGGAAGCCGCGCCATGTCCTTGCCGCGCACGGCTTCGACGCCCCGCCCCACCGGGGATTTACGCGGCAACAGACTTTACACGTTGTTACCCGGCCGCACCGGACGCGCATCCGGCCATTCCTTATACTCACGCCGAGTTCGCCACCCATCACGGGAATCCATCGGCGGACACGTTGCCGATGCAGGAATCATCATGATGCGCATGCCTTCCACGAAGACCGTTCTGTTCGCCTCGCTCGTCGCCGTGGCGGCGCTTCCGCTCACTGCCTGCGTCGCGCCGGGCTACTACGGCGCACAGCCGGGCTATTCGCAACAGCAGCAATACGCGACGCCCGGCTATGGGCAGCCCGCGTACTCGCAACCGGGCTACGTGCAGCAGCAACCGGCGTATCCGAACCAGGCGCCGCAGCCGTACGATCAATACGGCAACCCGTCGCAATACGGCTCGCAGCCGTATGATCAGTACGGCAATCAGCAGCAATACGCGACCCCGTACGGCACGCAGTACGGCACCGTGTCGAACATCCAGCCGGTCAACGGCTCGGTCGCCCCGTCAGGCATCGCCGGCACCGTCGTCGGCGCGCTGGTTGGCGGCCTGGTGGGCAACCAGTTCGGCCGCGGTCACGGCCGCGATGCGGCGACCGTGATCGGCGCGCTCGGCGGGGCGGTGGCGGGCAACCAGATCGGCCAGCAGATGGGCGCCGCGCAAGGCCCGAGCAGCTACCGGATCGACGTGCAGGTGAGCGACGGCTCGATGCGCTCGTTCGACGTGCAGTCGCCGGGCAACCTGCGTCCGGGCGACCGGGTGCAGATCAACGGCAATCAACTGTCGCGCTATTGATGCCGCTGGCGTGCGCGTGAATTGATCGCGCGCACGTCGCCGGTTTGACGTCGGGCGCCGGTGCGGCGCGACGGCGCACGCGCTTTACACCCCTTACGCGCGCCCTCCTTGATCGCGGCACGACGCGCCGCCATCCCTGTCTTCTCCGTTCACGATCGTGCCCGCTACCCCTGCGACGCACCGACCATCGCTCCGCGACATCCGGATTCCTATTACGATAAGGGCGATGCATCCCGCGACCGCAGCAGCGGCGCGCCGGCATGCACGGCCCACAACCGGAATGCTGCCGATGACGATAAAGATCACGATCCGCCTGCTTGACGCCGCCGATGCGGCGCAGTTCCAGACCGTCCGCCTGCGCGCGGTCGACACCGCGCCCACGTCCTTCCTGCCGACGCTCGACGAGGAATCGCAGGTGCCGGTCGACGAATTCGCGAAGCGCCTCACGCCGACGCAGGCACAGGCCGTGTTCGGCGCGTTCGACGGCGACACGCTCGTCGGCATCACCGGTGTACGCCGCGACGCGCGCACGAAGATCGCACACAAGGCGACGATCTGGGGCGTGTACGTCGATGCCGCGTATCGCGGGCAACGCATCGCGCAGGCGCTGCTCGACAGCGCGACCGGGCATGCGGCGAACGCGTGGGGATGCAAGCAACTGATGCTGTGCGTGAACGACGTCAACCGTACCGCGGAGCGGCTCTATGCATCGCAGGGGTTCGTGCGGTTCGGCACGGAACCGCGCTCCCTGTTCGTCGATGGCCGCTTCTACGACGAGCACTACATGGTGAAGACGCTGGCGTAGCGTATTCGCGTTCGCGTGCAGGTACCGGCCGGCCGCACGCGAACGTCGTGGCGCATTACCTCATCTCATCGCTTATCGGCGATCGTCGTGTTGACAACCTGCCCGGCGATCGTCGCTTGCGTCGGCGTCATCGCGCTCACGCTGAACGCGTAGATCAGCCCTGGCGTCGTGACCGTCACGTTCTGCACGATCGGCGCTCGCGTGCGCACCGCATCGTTCGCCAGTTGGTAGTCGCAGTCGAATGTGACGATGAAGGCGTGGCGCGTTACCCGCTGCGAGGCGGGTGATCGGAGAGAGAAAGATGAACGACGACGATGGGCGCCATGGGCATGCCATGTGGGTAAGGGTATCGACGCGCCGGGCTATGGGATCACATTTATACGTCGTCGTACCATGCCGCACAGTCTGCGCACGCCTGGCACGGAACACGCGTCCGTTGCTTATCCAGCTTTCACGCACATAATCAGCTATATGTGAGCACACACTCACATATTATCGCCCCCGCTCTGAGAGATATGTTGTCGTATGTTTATGCGCAAAAACTTCAATTAAATCGCCTCGGCCGCCCCTATCCGCCACGGCGATTTCCCTGCTCGCCAGCCTCCGTCGGCTCGCCTCGGTCATTCCGCCTTTGGTCAGCCCCGCAGCCCAGGAATTGCCTCTGCCTTCCCGCCACGGAATCGACCTCATCCGCCCCTGCTCCGCTACACCGCCTTCAACGCGCGCCGCGCCACCTCCGCGAAATACCGCGCGCCCACCGGCAAAATCTCGTCGTTGAAATCGTACGTCGCGTTGTGCAGCGGCACGCCGCCCTGCCCGGCCGCTTCGCCGTTGCCGATGAACACGAAATTGCCCGGCACCGCCTGCAGGAACGCGCCGAAATCCTCAGAAACCATCATCGGCTGCACGTTGGCGTTCACCGCGTCGGCGCCCACGATATGCGCGGCGGCCTGCACGGCCGTGTCGACCCATTCCGGCGAATTCACCGTCGGCGCGAACTCGTGCGTGTAGTCGAACGTGCAGGTCGCGCCATGCGTACGGCAGATCCCTTCGCTGATCTCGCGCATCCGCGTTTCCAGCAGCGCCTGCACGTCGCGCGAATAGCTGCGCGTGTCGCCCTTGATCGTCACCGTCGACGGCAGCACGTTGCGCAGCCCGTCGGTGACGAATTCCGTGCAGGAGATCACCGCCTGCTGGCCCGGATCGAGATTGCGCGACACGATCGTCTGCAGCGCGAGCACGATCTGCGAACCAATCACGATCGGATCGATGCCCATGTGCGGACGCGCCGCATGCGTGCCGCGCCCGTCGATCCGGATCACGAAGTTGTCCTCGCTCGCCATGATGCCGCCCGCACGCGTCGCGAACGTGCCCGCGCGCATGCCCGGCATGTTGTGCGCGCCGAAGATCGCATCGACCGGAAAGCGCTCGAACAGCCCGTCGGCCATCATCGCCTTCGCGCCGCGGCCGTGCTCTTCCGCCGGCTGGAAAATGAAGCGCACCGTGCCGTCGAAATCCTTGCGCTCGGCCAGCAGTTGCGCGGCGCCGAGCACCATCGACATGTGGCCGTCGTGCCCGCACGCATGCATCTTGCCCGGCGTGCGCGACACGTGTTCGCGGCCCGGCGCGTGCTCGGCGATGTTCAGCGCGTCCATGTCCGCGCGAATGCCGATCGCGCGCTGACCGGTGCCCGCCGTCAGGTTCGCGACGAGCCCCGTGCCGCCGATGCCGCGATGCACGTCGAGCCCGAGCGTCGTGAGAATCCGCGCGACGTAGTCCGACGTATTCACTTCTTCGAAACCCGTCTCCGGATACTGGTGCAGATGGCGGCGCCAGGTTTTCAGCTGCCCCTGCAGCGTGCTTTCTGCCGTTGCGTCGATTGCGTCCATTGCGTTTGCCTCGTCGGTCGTCATGTCGGTCGTCACGTCGTTCAAGCCGCCACCGCCACGCGGCTCAGCCAGTCGCGCTGCCGCGCGAGCACCGCGGCGGCCGTCTCGCCGACGCAATCCCGGTACACGGACGGCGCGGTCGCCCCTTCCGTGTTGATCGCCAGCACGCGCGCATTCGCGTCGAGTCCGACCTGCCGCGCAAGCGCCGGGTCGCGCATCAGCACGTCGAGCCCCGCCACGCCGGCCGCGCCCGATTCGCCGGCGACGAGCGGCACGTCGCGTTCGCTGCCGGCCGCGAGGCCGCGCATCGTCTGCACCGCGTCTTCATCGTCGATCAGCATGAAGTGGTCGATGCACATCTCGAGGAAATCCCACGCGAGCGGCGACGCCTCGCCGCACGCGAGCCCGGCCATCACCGAATCGACGCTGCCGCTCGCCTTCGTCGCGCGCCCGGCCAACGCGCTCTGGTACAGGCAATCGGCTTGGCGCGGCTCGACGACGACGAAGCGTGGCCGCTGCACGCCGTCGCGCTCCCACAGGTAACTCGCGACGCCCGCGGCGAGGCCGCCCACGCCGCCCTGCAGGAACACGTGCGTGAACGGCCGCCCGTCGTCCTCCGCCGCCTGCGCGACCGCTTCGGCGGCGATCACGCCGTAGCCCTGCATCACGTCGCGCGGAATCGCTTCGTAGCCGTCGTACGACGTATCCGACACGACGTACCAGCCGTTCGCCTGCGCGAGCTGCGCCGCGCAGACGACCGATTCGTCGTAGTTCCCCGCGATGCGCACGATTCGCGCGCCGTACGCCGAGATCGCGCGTTCGCGCTCGGCGTCGACGTTCGCGTGCAGCACGATCACGCAGCCGCAGCCGATCGCGCGCGCGGCGGCGGCCAGCGCGCGGCCGTGATTGCCGTCGGTCGCGCTGATCACCGTCAGGTCGGCCAGCTCGGACGCGTAGCGGCCAGTGACGAGCCCCTGCGGATCGAGTGCCTGCGAGCGCCGCAACCGCTTCACGAGCCGCACCAGCGCGATCGGCGCGCCGAGCGCCTTGAAGCTGCCGAGCGGCGAGCGGCACGACTCGTCCTTCACGCTGACGCTCGCGACGCCGAGCCGCGCGGCCAGATCGGGCAGCGCCCGCAGCGGCGTGCGCGCGTTCCCGACGAGCGGCCAGTGCGCGAGCCACGCACCGCTCTCGTCGGCCGACGCGATGTTCATCACGCGGCGCAGCGCGTTCGGGTAGGCGGTGCGCGACGCGCGCGGGTTGGCGATCAGCATGGCGAAAGGCTCCGGATCGGGACCGCGCAGGCGGGCGGTCAGGTGAGACAGATGGGTCGGGGCAGGCAGGCGCGCATTGCGCTTGTCGCCCGTTGGAAAAATAATATTGCGCATGCCGGTGAATGAAATCGCCAAATCGACCGCTCCGACGCAAAAATTTCTCATTCTTTCGAGGTTTCACGCACCATCATGACGACCCCTCTCGATGCGTTCGATCGCAAGCTGTTGATGGAACTCCAGCGCGACGCGCAGACGCCGCAGGCCGAGCTCGGCGCGCGCGTCAACCTGTCGACCGCCGCGGTGAACCGGCGGCTGCGGCGCCTCGCGGAAGATGGCGTGATCGAGCGCTACACGGCCGTCGTCGCGCCGGACAAGGTCGATCATCCGCTGACGATCGTCGTGAACGTCGAGGTCGAAAGCGAGCAGATCGACCAGCTCGATGCGATGAAGCGCACGTTCGAGCGCTGCCCGCAAATCCAGCAGTGCTACTACGTGACGGGGGAATGGGATTTCGTGCTGATCCTCGCGGTGCGCAACATGGATCAGTACAACGCGCTCACGCGCGAGCTGTTCTTCGCGAACAACAACGTGAAGCGGTTCAAGACGCTGGTCAGCATGAGCCGCGTGAAGGTCGGGCTCGACGTGCCGGTCGATGCCGGCGAGTGAATGCGGCGATGAAACAGCCGGCGCACGACAACGTGCGCCGGCCGTTTCCCATCGACGGTTACCTCAACGACAACTGAAGCTCGCCGCCGAGTTCAGGTCGCCCGAACCGTTGTAGCGCGCGACCTGCGGATACGGGCACAACGGACGCGTGCGGCCCGCGCCCCAAGACGTCGGCACGTCCGCATTCGGCACCGCGTTCGTCGTATCGCGCGCGGTCGCCACGACCGCCGCGGGCGCCTGCCCCTGTTCGACCCACGCGACGAGCGGCGTCAGCATGTCGAACTGATCGGCGGTCGGGCCGCCCGAGCAGTGGTTCATCCCCGGCACCGGATAGAAGCGAGCAAAGCTCGACGCATCGCCGCCGTTCGCCTGCGCGACCTGCGCGTACCAGTCGCGCGTGTCGTTGAACGAGAACACCGGGTCGCCCGTGCCGTGATAGACGAGCAGCTTCGCGCCGCGCGACTTCAGCGCGGCGAGGTTCGTCTCGTCGGGCGGCGTCATGAACGACCACGACGATTGCGTGTAAGTGCCGTTCGTCGCGAAAATCGCCGGCGCATCGTTGTCCATGTCGAAACCGAGCGCGAAACCGGGCAGGTTCGCGAGCGCCGCGGCGGTTTTCGGCGGCGTCATGAACGTGAACGCCATCGCGGCCGGATCGAGCGTGATGGAATTCGACTGCTTCCACCCGGCCCAGCCTGGGCCCGAGATGCCCGGATCGTACGGAAAGCTCGCGTACAGCGCCGTGCCCGCGCTGTTGCGCGCACCGGTGAACACGTTCTCCAGCGCGGTTTTCTGCGCAGGCGTCAGGCACGATCCGGTGCGCGTGCCGTTCGCGCAGGTCGGGATGTCCGTGTCGACGCTGAAATGCGCCTGGCACGCGGCGACGTCCTGCACCATCCCGTCGGCCGCGCCATCGAGCGCATCGCATTTTTCGAGAATCTTCGCGCCGACGAACTGGCGTTCCGCATCGTTGAAACCGCTGCGGATGTCCGGCAACCCGTTCGTTCCGGTGGCCGACGCGATCTTCGCGAACTGCTGGGCGCCATACATCTCCCCGATCGCCGCCTTCGGCAGATGGAAGCCCGGATCGCCCGCGATGATGCCGTCGTAGTCGGCCGGGTTGCGCACCGCCGTGACCATCGCGTGACGGCCGCCGTTCGAGCAGCCGCCGAAATAGCTGCGATCGGGCGCCTTGCCGTACGCGAGCCGGATCACCTGCTTCGCCATCGGCGTCAGCGCGTCGACGGCGCCGTAGCCGTAATCGATCCGCGCCTGCGGATCGAGACCGAACAGCGGATTCTGCGCGGCGCTGTGCCCGGAATCCGAGCTGATCACCGCGAAGCCCTGATTCAGCGCGTTGGTCAGCGGCCCGCCGCCGCCGATCTCGCCGGTCGCGGTCACGACGTTGCCGTCGAGCCCGCCGTTGGCCTGGTAGAAGAAGCGGCCGTTCCACGCTTTCGGCAAACGCATCTCGAAGCCGATCGCATAGGTGTTGCCGTCCACCCCGCTCACGCGCTGGTTCATCTTGCCTGCGATCACGCAGTGCTCGGCGACCGGCTTGCCGGCCACCGTCAGCGTGCCGGCCGCGGCGGTCGTCACCGACGTGAACGACGTGTTCGCATACGCGAGCTTCGCGGCGAGCGCGTCGCAGGTCTGCGCCATCGTGGCCGGCGTCGCGGCGCTCAGGTGCGTGGGCGGAGCGCTGATCGAATCGTCGCCGCCGCAACCGGCGAGCAGGGCAGCGGCGGACAACGGCGCAATACAGAGGAATGCAGATTTCCTGTTCAAGATAACTCCCGTTGGGTTCGTCACGCCGGTGAATCAGAACATGTGCCGCATGCCGACCATCGCGCCGAGCTGCCCCATCCCCGCGCCGGGTGTCGTGCCGGGCCCGCCGCCGCTGACCGAATAGCGTGCATGCTCGCTGTTCCACAGATACGACGATTGCGCGTAGACGGCCGTGCGCTTGGTCAGCAGATAGGTCGCGCGCAGCGTGGCCATCGTCGCGCGCGTGTCGTGCGCGCTGTTGACGATCCGGTAGCCTTCGCCGTCGACGATGAAATCGGGCTTCACCGCATACGACGCGCCGACGAAGAACAGGTCGGAATGCGCGCCCGCCGCGGCCGGCGAGCCGGTCGACACGCGCCGCCCGATCCAGCCCGCGCCGATCTTCGCGCCGGCCGCCTGCGCATACGCGCTCACGTGCGTGCGCGCATCCTTGCCGCCGCTGCTGGTAAAGGGAACGGGCGCCACGCCGTCGAAGAAGTTGGCGGCCGCGCCGGTGCCGCCGCGCTGTTCCTCGTACGACGCCGCCGCACCGAAGTACGCGCTGTCGTACTTGAGCATCACCGACCAGTTGCGGCACTGCACCGCGTCGCCCGGCACCTGCCCCGCGCACGTGCCCTGCCCCGGCGAATTGCCGGTGCCCGCGCCGTCGCGGCCGAACGAATAGGCGGCGCCGAGCGTCACGCCGCGATACGTGCCGAGGTAGGTCACCGCGTTGTCGGCACGGCCGTTCGGCACGTACGCGTCAAACGAGCCGAGCCCGTAGATGTCGGGGCCGATGATGTCCGCGCCCTGCAGCGCGAGGTACGTCATCGTGTACTGGCGGCCGAACGCGAGCGTGCCGAAGCCGCTCTTCAGCCCGACGAACGCCTGCCGCCCGAACAGCCGGCCGCCCTGCCCGAGATCGCCGCCGCGCACGTTGAAGCCGCTTTCGAGCGTAAACACCGCCTGATAGCCGCCGCCGAGATCCTCGGTGCCGCGCAGCCCCCAGCGCGACGGCAGCTCGCCCGTCACGCCCGGCATCCGCACCACGTGATCGCCGGCCGCGTTCGCGTGCGACACGAATTCGACGCCCGTATCGATGATCCCGTACAGCGTCACGCTCGACTGCGCGTGCGCGCCCGGCGCGGCGAGTGCGCAGCACGCGCCGGCGGCCAGCAGGCCGTTCCTTGTCTTCGTCTTCATTTCGTTGCGTCTCCAGACCATGTTGAATCGCGCGCTCTGACGGCGCGCATTGAAAAATCGAACCCTCAGTCGCCCGCTTGCGGGCGGCGAATCAGCACGAACGCAGCGAAAGCCGCGACGAGCGTGACCGGGATGCTCGCGCCGATCACGACCGGCGCGCTGCGGCCCGCGGCCAGCAGCGTCGCGGCCGCGAGCGGCCCGACGACGGAGCCGAGCCGGCCGACCGCCACCGCCGCGCCGACGCCGGTGCCGCGCATCGCGGTCGGGTAGTAGATCGCCGCGAGCGCATACAGCACCGACTGCCCGCCGACGACGAACATCCCCGCCGCGAACGCGGCGGCCGCGAGCGACCCGAAACCCGGCGCGGCCGCGAGCGCGGCCAGCGACAGCACGATCCCGACGTACATCCCGCCGACCACGCGCGACGCGCGCATCCGGTCGAGCGCCGCGCCGATGCCGAGCGCGCCGAGCCCCGCGCCGACGTTGAACGCGATCTGCACGAGGCCGACGTGCGCGCGGTCGAGCCCGCGCGAGGCCATCAGCGACGGCAGCCAGTTCAGCAGGAAGTAGAGGACGATCAGCGTGCAGAAGTAGCTGACCCACAGCGCGACCGTCGACGTCGTGCGGCCGTCGCCGAATAGCGTGCGGGCGACGCTCGCGCGCGCGGCCTGCGTGCCGGCGACGTCGAGATACGCGCGCGATTCCGGCAGGAACCACACCAGCAGCGGCACGAGCAGCAGCGGCCCCACGCCGCCGACGTAGAAGATGTGCCGCCATTCGGTGTCGCCGGCGAGCAGCACGCCGATCACCGATGCGATCACGCCACCGAACGGGATTCCGCAGTACATCGTCGCGACCGCGCTGCTGCGCGAGCGCGGCTCGACCGCTTCGGACGACAGCGCGATCAGGTTCGGCATCGCGCCGCCGAGGCCGATGCCGGTCAGCACGCGCACGACGACGAGCATCGCGAACGTCGATACCTGCGCGGTCGCGATCGACAGCAGCCCGAACAGCACGACCGATGCGATCAGCACGCGCTTGCGGCCGATCCGGTCGGCGAGCCGCCCGCCGAGCATCGCGCCCGGCAGCAGCCCGAAGGTACCCGCGCTGAACGCGATGCCCATCTGCGACACGGTCAACCCGAATTCGCGCGCCATCCGCGGCGCGGCGACGCCGACCGACTGCAGGTCGAGCCCTTCGAGGAGTGCGATCGCGAAACACAGCGCGAGCGTGGTCGCGACCGTGGATTTTTCGGCAACGTAAGTGTTCATGTCTCCAGTCCCATGTCTTTGTAGTCGGTCGGCCGTGTAACGACCGCCGCGCGCCACCGCCGGCCAGTGGCGGTTCGGCGCGCGAGGTGTCGTATGAACGGCCGCCTTTATCAGGCAACCTGATTCACTGGCCGAAAGAGCGCCTGCCGGTGTCGTGGCCGGCCGGTCGTTGTGCCTGCTGGTTGCTTACTGCTGTAACTGCTCGCGCGTGCTGCCTACGCGTAAATCACGTCGGGATCGCGCCGCGCCGGGTCGTACAGCGCGTCGATCGTCGCCGCGCGATGCTTCTGCACGGCCGCCTGGTTCAGCGAACCCTTGTCGGTCACCTCGCCGAGATCGAGCGACGGCGGCGTGTCGATCAGCTTGATCCGCGCGACGAACGTCGACCCGCCGCTCGCATTCCGGTTCAACGCAGCCAGCCACGCCGCGAACGCCGCGCGCACGGCCGGCGCGCGCAGCACGTCGGTCACCGAGGCATCCGCGGCGAGCCCTGCCAGCGCCCGGCACGCGTCGACGCGCGGAAACACCAGCAAGCCGATGTCGTCGCGATTGATCCCGGTGACGACCACGTCCTGCACGTACGGCGCACCCGTCGACACCGCATGCGCGCGCAACGGCCCGACGCTCACGAACGTGCCGCTGCTCAGCTTGAAATCCTCGGTCAATCGCCCGTCGAACAGCAGCCCGAGTTCCGGCCGCTCCGGATCGGCAAAGACGCCCGCGTCGCCGCTGCGGTAATAGCCTTCTTCGTCGAACACGTCGCGCGGATCGACGTCCGCGTGCCAGTAGCCGCGCATTACGTTCGGCCCCTTGAAGCGCAGTTCGTGCTTGCCGCCGCACGGCACGAGCTTCGCGTCGCAGCCGGGCGCGGGCAGCCCGATATAGCCGGCGCGCATCAGCGGGCCGGTCGTGAACAGGCACGACGGCGACGCCTCCGTCATCCCGAGGCCGGCCATGATCCGGATACGCTCGCCGCAATGCGCTTCGGTCACGCGGTCGAGCCGGTCCCACGCGGCCTGCGACAGCCCCGCGCCGCCGAAGAAATACAGCTTCACGCGCGAGAAGAACGTGTCGCGCAATTCGGCATCGCGTTCGAGCGCGGCGGTCAGTTCCTCCCAGCCCTTCGGCACGTTGAAGTAGATCGTCGGGGCGATCTCGCGCAAATTGCGCACGGTTTCGTCGAAGCGGCCGGGCATCGGGCGGCCGTCGTCGATATACAGCGTGCCGCCGTTGTACAGCGCGATGCCGAGGTTGTGGCTGCCGCCGAACGTGTGATTCCATGGCAGCCAGTCCACCAGCACCGGCGGCTCGCGCGTGAGTTCCGGCATCGTCTGGCGCAGCATCTGCTGGTTGCTGCACAGCATCCGGTGCGTGGTCGGCACGGCCTTCGGTTGCTTCGTCGAACCGGACGTGAACAGGATCTTCGCGAGATGGTCGGGGCCGATCGCCTCGTGGATCGCGTCGATCGTGCGCGGTGCGGTGGCGAGCAGGCGCGACAGCGGCACCGCGCGATCCTCTGCATCAACATCGGCATCGCGCGCGACGATCAGCGCCGCATCGGCCGGCAACGTCGCGTCGAGCGCCCGCGCGAACGGCGCGCGTTCCGCGACGAACACCGCGCCCGGCCGCAGCACGCCGAGCGTATGACGCAGCTTTCCGTAGTCGGTCGACACCAGCGAATACGCGGGCGAGATCGGCGAGTACGGCACGCCGGCCAGCATCGCCGCGAACATCAACTGCAGGTGCTCGAGATCGTTGCCGGACAGCACCGCGAGCGGACGCTCGGCCGACAGCCCGAGATCGACGAGGCCCTGGCCGAGCGCGCGGGCACGTTCGAGCATCTGCGCATAAGTGATCTCGATCCAGTTCCCGTCGGCGCCGCGCCGCGCGGCCAGCACGCGGTCGGGGTGCGCTTGCGCGCCCCGCACGAGGCAGTCGGTGACGCGCGTCGGGTAATCGCCGAGCGGCTCGCGCGAACGCAGGTACCAGGTACCGTCGTCGGCGCGGCGAATCTCGGCCGCGCCAACGGCGACGGCGGCCGCGCGATAGCGCACGGCGTCGGCGTGTTGACCGACCTGAAGCGGCGCCTTCTCTGCATTCATCGTCGGCTCGCTCATATCGGATAGTGGCGCGGCGTGGTCTGCACGGTGATCCAGCGCAGCTCGGTGAATTCGGCGATCGACGCACGGCTGCCGAAGCGGCCGTAGCCGCTCGCCTTCGTGCCGCCGAACGGCATCTGCGCTTCGTCGTGCACGGTCGGCCCGTTGACGTGGCAGATTCCCGATTCGATCCGTCGCGCGACCGCCATCGCACGTGCGATATCGCGGCTGAACACGCTCGCCGACAGCCCGAATTCGCTGTCGTTCGCCAGCGCGACCGCCTCGTCGTCGCTGTCCGCGCGCAGGATCGCGACGACCGGTGCGAACGATTCCTCGCGATAGAGCCGCATGCCGGGCATGACGCCGTCGACGATCGCGGGCTGCATCGTCGCACCCTCCACACGGCAGCCGAGCGGCAATTGCGCGCCCTGCGCACGCGCATCCTCGACCAGCGACGCCGCGCGCGCGGCGGCCGACGCATCGACCATCGTGCCGAGCGAATGGCCGACCAGCGGATCGCCGGCGATCAACGTGCGCGCCTTCGCGGCGAGCCGTTCGACGAGCGCATCGGCGATCGGCCGCGCGACGATCACGCGCTCGGTCGACATGCAGATCTGCCCCTGGTTGAAAAATGCGCCGAACGCGATCGCGTCGACGGCCGCGTCGAGATCGGCATCGTCGAGCACCAGCACCGGCGCCTTGCCGCCGAGTTCGAGCAGCACGGGTTTCAGGTGCGCGGCGGCGTGGCGCGCGATGATGCGGCCGACGTGCGTCGACCCGGTGAAGTTGATCCGCTTCACGTGCGGATGCGCGATCATCCGCTCGACGAGTTCGGGCGCGTCGGCCGCCGCGTGCGTGATCACGTTGACCACGCCGGCGCCGAGCCCCGCTTCGTCCAGCACCTCGCCGATCAGCGCGTGCACGCCCGGGCACGCCTCGGACGCCTTCAGCACGACCGTGTTGCCGCATGCGAGCGGCATCGCCAGCGCACGCGTGCCGAGGATCACCGGCGCGTTCCACGGCGCGATGCCGAGCACCACGCCGCACGGCACGCGCATCGCGAGCGCGAGATTGCCCGGTACGTCGGACGGGATCACGTCGCCGTCGATCTGCGTCGTCATCGACGCGGCCTCGCGCAGCATGTTCGCCGCGAGCGTCACGTTGAAGCCGAGCCAGCCGGGCGTCGCGCCGGTTTCGGCCACGCCGGTCGCGATGAACGCGTCGATGCGCGCATCCATCAGGTCGGCCGCCTTCAGCAGCCGGCGGCGGCGCTCGGTCGGCGCAAGCGCCGCCCATGCGGGGAACGCGCGGTGCGCGGCGTCGATCGCCGCGTCGGCGTCGGCCACGCCGGCCGCCGGCGCGCGTGATGCGAGCGCGCCGGTCGCGGGGTTGAAGCGGTCGAAGGTGCGCCCGTCGCGGGCGTTGCACCACTCGCCGCCGATCAGCATCCGTCTGTCTGTCATGTCGTCTCCTGCCTTGCCTGTCTCTTGCGATTACGCCGGCGATGATGCCGGCGGCTGCGTCGGCGCTTGTCTCAGCGCTTGTATGCCTGCAGGCCCGGCTTGATCGTCTTGTCGTCGAGGAATTGCTTCAGCCCCTGCTCGCGGCCGCGCTCCGGATCGCGCAGTTGCGCCTGGTCGAGCTTCGCATACAGGTAATCCTCGCACTGTTCCCACGTGAGTTCGCGCGAACGCTTGAAGCCGTGCTTCGCCGCGCGCAGCACGACCGGGTTCTTGTCCATCAGCCGCGCGGCGAGCGCGATCGTCGCGTCGCGCAGTTCGGCGAGCGGCACGCTGCTGTTCACGAGGCCCATTTCCGCCGCCTCCGCGCCGGTGAACGTGTCGCCGGTCATGATGTAGTGCAGCGCGCGACGATGCCCGACCGTGTCCGCCATCGCCTTGCTGACGAGGTTGCCCGGCGGGATGCCCCAGTTGATCTCCGACAGCCCGAACACCGCGTCGTCCGCCGCGATCGCGAGGTCGCACGCGACGAGCGGCGAGAACCCGCCGCCGAAGCACCAGCCGTTCACCATCGCGATGGTCGGCTTGTTGTACATCCGCAGGCGGCGCCACTGCCATTCCGATGCGTCGCGGCGCACTTTTTCCTGCAGCGCGTCGGAGCCGCCGTCGATCTCGCGAAAATATTCCTTCAGATCCATGCCGGCCGTCCACGCGGCGCCCGCGCCGGTCAGCACCAGCACCTTTGCCTCGTCGTCGAACTCGACCGCGTCGAGGACTTCCAGCATCTCCCGGTTCAGCGTCGGGCTCATGGCGTTGCGCTTCTCGGGGCGATTCAGCGTGACCCACGCGATGCCGGCCTCCACTTTCACTTCAACGGTCTGCCAGCGGTTGTCGTACTTGCTCATGTCTGTTCCTGTCGTTCGTTTCCAGTGCGATTCGGTGCGCAGCCTGCATGCTGCGGACGACTTCATTTAATATCAGGCTACCTGATATTGCAAGCGGCACGAGCGCCGGTGTAAACCCGGAGCGGAACGCGGAGAAAGCGCGGGGGAAATCAGGGCGCGGTCGGGCGAACGCCCGATGGCGCGGACGCAGCGAGCGCGGGCCTGGCGGGCCTGCGTCGTGAAAACGGGGAAGCGGTCAGCCGCGCAGGTTGCGCGAGAACAGTTCGAGCGCGCGCTGCACGTGCGCGGCGTCGTCGGCCGAGATGTCGCCGAGCATGCGTGCCTCGACCGGCCGCAGCGCGGCTTCGCATTCGCGCAGCATCGCCGCGCCTGCATCGGTCAGCGTCAGCAGGATGATGCGGCCATGCGACGGGTCGGCTTCGCGCGTGACGAAACCGCGGGCGGCCATCACGCTCATCACCTCGTTCGCCGATTGCGGCGTGATCCACGAGCGCTCGGCCAGCTGCGCGTTCGACGATGCGCCGCGCGCCTCGAGCACCGACAGCGCCGTGTATTGCGCGAGCGTGATGCCGAGCGGCGCGAGTGCGTCGGTCATGTGGCGGCGCAGCAGCCGGTCGAGGCCGCCGATCACGTAGGTCAGGCGCTGCTGCACGCGCGCTTTCGGCTTGTCGCCCGGCATGTGGGCGGCGTCCTTCGCGGCGGGTTTCGAACGGGTGGGCTTGGTCGGGGTGGAACTCATGGCGCGTGCTGGATGGAATTGCGGGCCATCTTACCAGCAGGTCGGGGAGAAGAAAGGCGTGTTCGGGCAGACGGGCAGCCGCCGCGCGTTCGCGCATGCGCGGCGGAGCGCCGGCATGAGCGTGAAGCCCGCCGCGTCAGCGCGATCCCATGGACGGGAACCCGGATGCGGCGGCCAGGCGATCAACCACGCGGCGTGCCCGCGAACCGTGCGGTCGGCAGCCCCACGTGCCGCGTTTGCGCGACGAACACGCCGCCCGCGTGCGCGTCGCTCGCCAGCGCATCGTCGCTCAGGTCAACACGCGCACTCGTCACATACAACCGGCCGTCACCATCAAGCGCCACACAGCTCGGCTGCGCGGTCGGCACTTCAACGCGATCCGTCTCGATCCCGTCCGGCCCATAGCGCACCACGCGCCGCCCACCCCACTGCGCATTCCACAACCCGCCGTCGCGATCGACGATCGAGCCGTCCGGGTCGCCGTCTACATCCGTCAGCCGCGCGAACGGCCGCACATTGGCCACATCGCCACCCGCGCGGTAATCGCACACGAAAATCTCGCGCACCAGCGAATCGCAGAAATACATCTTCGAACCATCCGGCGAGAATCCGATGCTGTTCGCGATCGCGGCCGGCGGCAACGCGAGCCGTTCGAGCGTGAGGTCGGAATTGAGCCGATAGAACCCGCCGACCGCACGCGGCGGCTCGGCGCCTTCGTCCTTCATCCCGAACACGAACGCGCCGGCCCCGTCGCAGCGCCCGTCGTTCAGCCGCGTGGGCAGTTCAGGCTCGACGTCGACGATCCGCGTGAACGCGCCGCTGCGCAGATCGAAAAACGCGAGATGGGTCGCGAGCCCGACCAACAGCACGTCCGGATCGTCGGTCAGCGCGAAGCATGCGAGCCGCTCGGGCATCGCCCATTGCACGAGGTCCGAGCCATCCGCCGGGCAGCGCCACAGCCGCGCGCCTTCGATGTCCACCCAGTACAGGGTGTGCGTCCTGTCGCACCACGTCGCGCCTTCGCCGAGCGTGTTGCGGCTGTCGGCCAGCAGCGTCGCCGACGCGGCCGGATGAGTCTGTTGCATGCCGTCTCCCGATATCTGATCTGTCGCGTTCGCGGGCGGCCGCGCCATCACCGAAGTCAGATCTTCATCGCGCGCCGCTGGTTGCGACGATACTGGTCGAACAGCACCGCGAGCAACAGAATTCCGCCGCGTATCAGATATTGGTAAAAGGTCGGCACGTTCAGCAGACTCATTGCGTCCTGCACGGAGCCCATGATCAGCACGCCGACCAGCACGCCGGAGATCGTCGCGACGCCGCCCGTCAGCGACACGCCGCCGAGCACGCACGCGGAGATCACGCCGAGTTCGAGGCCGACCGACGTCTTCGGATCGCCGAGGCTCATCCGCGACGCGAGCATCACGCCGGCGAAGCCGGTCACGAGCCCCTGCAGCACGAACACCGCGATCTTGATGCGCATCACCGGCAGCCCCGCGAGCAGCGCGGCCTCGCCGTTGCCGCCGACGGCCAGCACGTTCTTGCCGAACACCGTCTTGCGCAGCAGGAAGCCGAACACGACGAAGCCGACGATGTTGCTCCAGATCGGAAACGAGATGCCCAGGAACGACCCGCCGCCGAGATCGAAGAAGCGTTCTTCCGAGATCATCACCGCGTCGCCGTTCGACGTGATGAACGCGAGCCCGCGCACGACTTCCATCATCGCGAGCGTGACGATCAGCGAGTTGATCCGATAGCGCGCGATCAGCACGCCGTTCACGAGCCCGACCGCGCCGCCCGCGAGCACGCCGGCCGCGATCCCGAGCACGACGCTGTGCGTCGCGGTGATCAGCGTCGACGCGACGACACCCGAGAACGCGACGATCGACGCGACCGACAGGTCGACCTCGCCGAGCGCGAGCACGAACATCATCGTCACCGCGATCGAGCCGATCAGCGTGACCGACAGCAGCAGGCCCTGGATGTTGCGCGGCGTGAGGAAGTCCGGCACGGTCAGCGACAGCGTCGCGAACAGCACCAGAAACACCATCACGATGCCGGAGCGGTTGATCAGCTGCCACACGCCGCTGCGTGGTCGCACGGGCGTGGCCGCGGCGGCGGCATCCGGGGACGGGGAAGTACGTTGGGGTTGCATTGCCTGGCTCATATCAGTTCACTTGCTTTCCGGTTGAACAGCACGCCGCTAGCGCGGCAGCGCGAGCTTGATCAGTGCATCGGGCGTCGCGTGCGCCTTCGCAACCTCGCCCGCAATCCGTCCTTCCTTCATCACGACGATGCGGTCCGACACGCCGATCACCTCGGCCAGATCGCTCGACACGAGGATCACGGTGCGGCCCGCTTCCGCGAGTTCGTAGAACAGGTTGTAGATTTCCGCGCGCGCGCCGACGTCGATGCCGCGCGTCGGCTCGTCCATCAGGAACACGTCGATGCGCTCGGCCAGCCAGCGCGCGAGCACGACCTTCTGCTGGTTGCCGCCCGACAGCGCGCCGATCGGCGTGTCGCCGTCGCGGGTCTTGATCGCGAGCCGCTCGATGTATTTCTGCGCAAGCTCGCGTTCGCGTCGCCCGTCGAGCAGCACGCGCGCCGGGCTGAAATGACGGCGCGCGCTGATGTTCAGGTTGTCGGCCACCGACGCGATCGCGACGATGCCTTCCTGCTTGCGGTCTTCCGGGCACAGCGCGATGCCGGCGCGCACCGCGTCGCGCGGGCTGCCGAACGCCACCCGCTTGCCGTTCAGCTCGACGTGCCCGGCGCTCGGTCGCACGGCGCCGTACAGCAGCTTCATCAGCTCGGAGCGGCCCGCGCCGACGAGCCCGAAGAAGCCGACGATCTCGCCGCGCCGCGCGGTGAACGACACGGGCTCGGCCAGCCCCGGCCCCGCCAACCCTTTCGCTTCGATCAGTACGTCGCCGGCCGGGCGCGACCGGTAGCCGTACACGTCCTCGATCGAACGGCCGACCATGCAGCCGATCAGCCGGTCGCGGTCGAGATCGGCGACGGAATCGAACGTGTCGATGCGGCGGCCGTCGCGAAACACCGTCACGCGGTCGCACAGTTCGTAGACTTCCTCCATCCGGTGCGTGACGTAGATGATCGCGCGGCCTTCCGCGCGCAGCGCGCGGATGATCCGGAACAGTTGCGTGGTCTCGCGTGCGGACAGCGAACTCGTCGGTTCGTCGAACGCGATCACGCGCGCATGGCGCATCAGCGCCTTGCCGATCTCGATCATCTGGCGCTGGCCGATCGACAGATATTTCACCGGGATGCCCGGATCGATGTGCTCGCCGAGCCGCTCCAGCGCATCGAGCGCGCGTGCCGCGAGCGTGCGCTCGTCGACCACGCCGAGCCGGCTCGGCAATTGCCCGAGCATCAGGTTTTCCGCGACCGTCAGCTCGGGCACCAGATGCAGTTCCTGGTAGATGATCGCGATGCCGGCCTCGAGCGCCGCGCGCGTCGACGCGAAACGCTGCGCGGTGCCGTTCAGCGTCAGCGTGCCGGCCTGCGGCTGGTTCACACCGGACAGCACCTTCAGCAGCGTCGATTTACCCGCGCCGTTCTCGCCCATCAGCCCGTGCACTTCGCCCGCGCGCACCGACAGCGACACCGCGTCGAGCGCACGCACGCCCGGAAACGTCACGGTGATGCCGTCGAGCGCGAGCAGCGGGCCGTCCGGCGGCGTACCCGCTTCGGCGTCGTGGCCGGACGCGGCCGTCATCGTCTGCATCGTCATTGCGTTCTCGCCTCGCCCCGCTCAGATACCGAGTTCGGCGCGCACGGCCTGCCAGTTCGCGCGCGTCATCAGCTTGCCGCTCGTCTGCGTGTCGGCCGGCGGCGTCTTGCCGTTGCGAATCCAGTCGACGAGGTTCTGCGTGCTGTCCTTGCCGTGGTTCGTCGAGCTGACCGCGATCGTCCCGTAGAAGCCGGTCGGCTCCTTCTTCTGGAATTCGGCGAACGCCTCGCCCGCGCCGTTGATGCCGACGCCGATCACATCGGCCGCCGGGATGTGCAGCTGTTCGGTCGCGCGCACCGCGCCGAGCACGGTTTCCTCGTTCAGCGCGTAGATCACCCATTTCTTCACGTTCGGATGGCGCGCGAGCACCGGTGCCGCCGCGCTGAAGCCGCCTTCGTCGTCGGTCGTCTTCTGCGGCGCGTCGAAGATGTTCTCCTTGCGGAAGCCGTTCGCGAGCAGCGCCTGCGTCGCGCCGTCGGTGCGCAGCTTCGCGGTCGGCAGCTCGTAGTTGGTGATGCGCAGCGCGCCGACTTCCTCCGGCTTCCAGCCGCGCCGCTTCATCTCGTCGGAGATCGCCTGGCCGACCTGGTTGCCGATCTTGGTCGCCGACATCCCGAGGTGCGGCACGTTCGGCAGCGGCTTGCCGCTCGAATCGACGAGCTGGTCGTCGACCGTCACGAACTTCATGTTGTAGCGCTTCGCGCGCGATGCGATCGCCGGCCCGAGACGCACGTCCGGCGCGCAGATCACGAAGCCCTGCGCGCCTTGCGAGCCGAGGTTGTCGATCGCGGCCAGCACCTTCTCGCCGTCCGGCGTGCCGATCTTCACGACCGAGAAGTTCTCCTTCTGGCCGAGCGCGGACGCGGCGTTCTGCTCGTTGATGAACCACGCCTGCTCGGGCATCTTCACGAGGAAGCCGATCTTCAGCGGCGCGTCGGCGTGCGCGGCGCCCGTCATCCCGAGCGGCGCGATGCAAAGCGCGGCCAGCAGCGCGCGCAGGGTGTGTCGACGGATCGTGTGAGTCGTGCGGTTCATGGGTGTCTCCTTTGTACCGGCTGATGCCGTGATGTGTGCCGTAATCAATCATTCGTCGTGCGCGCTTCGCCGTACCGAAGCGCGCACGCAGGTTCAGCGGCCGAACGCGTCGGTCTGCACGCGCCGGCCGAACAGGAAGGCATCGGCGACGAGCCGCAGCGGCCGCACGTCGACGTCGCTTTCGCCACGCGCGATCAGCGCGTGGAAGTGCGCATACAGCGCCGGGTACTCGCGCTCCGGCCCGATCTCGACCGGCTCGCCCGCGATCGACAATTGCGCGCCGCCGCGGCTGATCGCGAGCACGCCGTCGGCCGTGTCGACCGCGATCTCCCATTGCTCGACCGGGCCGTGGCGCCAGTCGAATTCCGCGTGCACCGGCACGCCGTCGGTATCCGCGCAATCGAGTTCGGCCGCGATCGGCGTCTGCACGTCGCTCGGCACGATGAGCGTCGCCTCGCGCAGCACGAGCTCGCGCGGCAGGATGCGCGTGACGATCGACAGCGCGTTGATGCCGGGATCGAACACGCCGAGGCCGCCCGGCTCCCAGATCCACTGTTGCCCCGGATGCCAGCGCCGCACGTCTTCCTTCCAGCGCACCTGCACCGCGCGGATCGTGCGTTGCGCAAGCCACACACGCGCCGGCTCGACCGCGCTCGCGCAGCGCGAATGCCAGGTCGCGAACAGCGTGAGGCCGCGCTCGCGGGCCAGCGCATCCAGCGCGGCCACTTCGCCGAGCGTCGCGCCCGGCGGCTTCTCGAGCATCACGTGCTTGCCGGCTTCGAGCGCCGCGCGCGCCTGTGCGTAGCGCACCTGCGGCGGCGCGCACAGCGACACCGCGTCGAGTTCGGGCTCGGCGGCCAGCAGCGCACGCAGATCGGGATAGTTGCGCACCCCCGCGACTTCCGCATGGCGGCTCGCGCAGGCGGTCAGCGCGAAGCCCGGCTCGGCGGCGATCGCCGGCAGATGCTGGTCGCGCGCGATCTTGCCGATCCCGACGACACCCAGCGAAATCGGATCACTCATCCTGCATGTCTCCTTCGTGAATCGCTCAGCGCGCCCAGCGCAGCACGAGCGGATCGAGCCGGCGCGCGATCGCGAGCAATTCCGCGCGCGTGTCCGGGTGCAGTTCCGGCATCGGATGCCGCGGCCGCTCGCACGCGATCACGCCGCCTTCGCGCATCAGCGCCTTCGCGGTGAGGATCCCGGACTGGCGGTTCTCGTGATTGATCAGCGGCAGCCATGCCTGGTAATGCGCGAACGCATCGTCGTGCCGCCCTTCGCGGAATGCTTCGAGGATCGGCCGGATGCCGTCCGGGAAGCCGCCGCCCGTCATCGCGCCGGTCGCGCCCGCATGGAGATCGGCGAGCAGCGTGATCGCCTCCTCGCCGTCCCACGGCCCCTCGATCGCGTCGCCGCCGAGCCGGATCAGTTCGCGCAGCTTGTTCGCGGCGCCCGGCGTCTCGATCTTGAAGTACGCGACCTGCTCGATCTCGCGAGCCATCCGCGCGAGGAACGGCGCGGACAACGCGGTGCCGCTCGCGGGCGCATCCTGAATCATGATCGGGATGTCGATCGCATCCGACACGCGCGCGAAGAAATCGAAGATCTGCGCTTCGGGCACGCGGAACGTCGCGCCGTGGTACGGCGGCATCGCCATCACCATCGCCGCGCCGAGCTGCTGCGCGCGCAGGCTGCGCGCCGCGCACACCTGCGTGCTGTAGTGCGACGTCGTGACGATCACCGGCACCCGGCCGGCCACGTGCTCGAGGATCGTGCGCGTGAGCACGTCGCGTTCGTCGTCGGTGATCGCGAACTGCTCGGAGAAGTTCGCGAGGATGCACAGCCCGTCCGAGCCGGCGTCGATCATGAAATCGACCGCGCGCTTCTGGCTCGCGAGGTCGAGCTCGCCGGTGTCGGTAAACGTCGTCGGAACGACGGGAAAAATGCCGCGATGGCGCGGCGTGCTGCTCGATGTCATGGTTCGCGTCCTGCTTCGGCCCGGTTGTCACCGGCCGTCATGCGTTCACGGTTTCATGAAGCGCGGACCGGGAAGGCCCGCAACCGGCGGCGGCGCATGTCGCGCCGCCCGCCTGCTCAATGCGAATGGCTCGGCACGTCCGCGCCGCGCGTGCCGACCAGGAAGTCGAGGTCGCACCCCTCGTCGGCCTGCAGCACGTGATCGATATACAGCCGCGCGTAGCCGCCCTTGCCGAGCTGGCCGGCCACGCCCGGCGCCGCGGTCGGATCGACGTCCGACAGGCGGCGTTGCAGTTCCTCATCCGTAATGTCGAGATGCAGCGTGCCGGCCTCGCAGTCGAGTTCGATCCAGTCGCCGTTGCGCACCGCGGCGAGCGGCCCGCCGGCGGCCGCTTCCGGTGCCACGTGCAGCACGACCGTGCCGTACGCGGTGCCGCTCATCCGTGCGTCGGAAATCCGCACCATGTCCTTCACGCCCTGGCGCAGCAGCTTCGGCGGCAGCCCCATGTTGCCGACCTCGGCCATGCCCGGATAGCCGCGCGGCCCGCAATTCTTCAGCACCATCACCGAGCTCGCATCGATGTCGAGCGCTTCGTCGTTGATCGTCGCCTTGTAGTGGTCGAGGTTCTCGAACACCACCGCGCGGCCGCGATGCTTGAGCAGTTCGGGGCTCGCCGCCGACGGTTTCAGCACCGCGCCGCGCGGCGCGAGATTGCCGCGCAGGATGCAGATGCCGCCGTCCGCGATCAGCGGCCGGTCGAGCGGGCGGATCACCTCGTCGCCGTAGTTCGGCGCTTCGCGCACGTTGTCCCACAGCGACTTGCCGTTCACCGTGAGCGCATCCGGATGCGGCAGCAGCCCGCCTTCGCCGAGCCGGCGCAGCACGGCCGGCAGCCCGCCCGCGTAATAGAACTCCTCCATCAGGAAGCGCCCCGACGGCATCAGGTCGACGATCGTCGGCGTGTCGCGGCCGATGCGCATCCAGTCTTCCAGTTCGAGCGGCACGCCGATGCGGCCGGCGATCGCCTTCAGGTGGATCACCGCGTTGGTCGAGCCGCCGATCGCCGCGTTCGTGCGGATCGCGTTCTCGAACGCCGCGCGCGTCAGGATCTTCGACAGCACGAGCCCTTCGAGCGCCATCTCGACGATGCGGATGCCCGACATGTGCGCGAGCACGTAGCGACGCGAATCGACCGCCGGAATCGCCGCGTTGTGCGGCAGCGCGACGCCGAGCGCCTCGGCCATGCACGCCATCGTCGACGCGGTGCCCATCGTGTTGCAGGTGCCGGCCGAGCGCGACATCCCGGCTTCGGCCGACAGGAAGTGATGCACGTCGATCTCGCCGGCCTTCAGCGCTTCGTGCAGCTGCCACACGGCCGTGCCCGAACCGATGTTCTTGCCCTCCAGCTTGCCGTTCAGCATCGGGCCGCCCGACACGACGATCGCCGGCACGTCGCAGCTTGCCGCGCCCATCAGCAGCGCCGGTGTCGTCTTGTCGCAGCCGGCGAGCAGCACGACCGCGTCGATCGGGTTGCCGCGAATCGCTTCCTCGACGTCCATCGACGCGAGGTTGCGCGTGAGCATCGCAGACGGCCGCAGGTTCGATTCACCATTCGAGAACACCGGGAACTCGACCGGGAAACCGCCCGCTTCCGAGATCCCGCGCTTCACGTGCTCGGCGAGCTTGCGGAAGTGCGCGTTGCACGGCGTCAGTTCGGACCACGTGTTGCAGATGCCGATGATTGGCCGGCCGTCGAATTCGTGATCGGGAATGCCCTGGTTCTTCATCCAGCTCCGGTACATGAAGCCGTTCTTGTCGTTCGTGCCGAACCATTGGGCGGAGCGCAGCCTGGGTTTTGTTGCCGACATCGTCAGTCCTGTGGTGACGGGATACCGGCGCAGTCTAGGCAGAATTTTGATAACTGGCTAATGACGATTTAGGCGATTACGATATCGATTCCGATATCGATATAAACCCGTACGATGACCGAAGCCAGCCCGTGGGGAAACCGCGCCCGTCTGAAGACGCGCCAGTTGCTGCTGCTCGTCGCGCTCGCCGACGAAGGCAGCATCCACCGCGCGGCGGCCGCGCTGAACATGACGCAGCCGGCCGCGTCGAAGCTGCTGCGCGAACTGGAGGAGTCGATCGGCGCGGTGCTGTTCGAGCGCCTGCCGCGCGGGATGCGGCCGACGTTGTACGGCGACGCGCTGATCCGCCACGCGCGCGCCGCGCTCGGCAGCCTCGACCAGGCGCGCGAGGAGCTGGCCGCGCTGAAGGCCGGCCATCTCGGCCACGTGGCGGTGGGGGCGATCACGTCGCCGGCCCTGCGGCTCGTGCCGCCGGCCGTCGCCGCGGTAAAGGGTACGCATGCGGGCCTGCACGTGTCGGTCGAGATCGACACCAGCAACGTGCTGCTCGAACACCTCGCGCAGGAAAAGATCGACATCGTGCTCGGCCGGCTGTCCGCCGAGCACGACAAACTGCGCCTGCGTTATGAGCCGCTGACCGGCGAATCGGTAGCCGCCGTCGTGCGAACCGGCCATCCGCTGCTCGCGCAAGCGCCGGTTGCGCTCGCCGACGTGCAGCGCGCCGCGTGGGTCGTGCCGCCGGCCGGCAGCGTGCTGCGGCACCGCTTCGAACTCGTGTTCCAGCGCGCGAGCCTCGCGCCGCCGGCGAATCTCGTCGAAACCTCGGCGCTGCTGTTCATCACGCAACTGCTCGAACAGAGCGACATGATCGCGGTGCTCGCCGAGGACGTCGCGCGCTACTACGCGCGGCACGGCATCGTCACGGTGCTGCCGCTGGAGATGGATTGCCGGATGGACGATTTCGGGATCATCACGCGCACCGACAGGCTGCATTCGCCGGCGGTGACGGTGATGGTGGAGGCGATTCGGGCGGCGGCGCGGGAGGTTTACGGCGTCGGGCTATGACGACGCAGCCGCGGTTTCCTACGCCGCGTCAACCTCGATCACCGGCTCACAGCGAATCGGAAAATTGACCGAATTCGCGATATAGCACTTCGCATGCGCATCGTGATGCAGATGCGCCGCGCGTTCGCGATCGTCGCCGACCCGGATCGTCACCTGCGGGCGCAACACGATTTCGGTGAAGCGCCCCGCTGCGCCGCTGTCGAGCAGCGTGCCTTCCGCGTGGTCGACATAGGCCAGCACGCGGATGCCGGCCTCCGAACACAGGTGCAGATACCACAGCTTGTGGCATGCCGATGCCGACGCGAGCAGCAGGTCTTCGGGGTTCCAGCGCGCCGCGTCGCCGCGGAACGCCGGGTCCGACGAGCCCGGGATATCCGGCTTGGAACCGGCCCGGATCACATGATCGCGGCCGTACTCGCGATACCCCGACGTGCCGGTGCCGCGATTACCCGTCCACTCCACTACGACGCGATACTGGTGTTCGCCCGATGCCATCTCGCTCTCCATTGATGTCGGTTGCCTGACCGGGGCCGGACGCCGTTGCGTGACGCCCGCCGGTGGCCATCATTGTGGCATCGCATAGCCATTTGGTATACCATTATTCCAAAATGACGAAACAGGCAGGCATGGAAGCCAAACTCGACTCCACGGCGGACGCGGTCGCCGCGTCGCTGCGCGACATGATCATCAACGGCGAGCTGGCGGCCGGCGAGCGGCTCGTCGAGCGCGATCTGGCCGAGCGGTTCGGCATCAGCCGGATTCCGATGCGCGAGGCGATCCAGCGGCTGGAACGCGAAGGCTTGCTCGACATCTTCAGGAATCGCGGCGCGGTCGTGCGCATGCTGAGCGTGTCGGATGTGCAGGAAATCTACGATCTGCGCGTGCTGCTCGAAGGCGATGCGATCTACCGCAGCGTGAAGCGGCTCGACGACGAAACGCTCGCGCGCGCCGAACTCGTGCATCGGCTGCTCGGCGATGCAACCGTGCCGCGCCGGCAGGGCGAGCTGAACCGCGAATTCCATGCGTTGCTGTATTCGTGCTGCGGCAACGCGCGGCAATTGAAGTCGATCGCCGAACTGCGCGGCCAGGTCGAACGTTACGAGCGCCTGCAGGCCACGCTGCTCGCGGATACGCCGTCGTTCCAGGTCGAGCACGACGACATCCTGCAGGCATGCCTCGAACGCAATGCGCGCGGCGCCCGCGCGATGACCGTCGCGCATCTCGATTCGGCCCGACGCATCGTGCTGCGGCTCGTCGAAGGCGGCTGAGGCCGGCGCGTGGCGCGTGTACGTCACGTGCGCCGGCCGGCGCGGCGATCGACGCTATTCGATCTGGGTCCCGATACGCAGCTGATTACGAACGGCCGTCACGCCGGTGACCTGCTGCGCCGCATTGACCGCCAGCGGAATCTGCACGTTGTCCGTCACGGTGCCCGACAACGTCACCGTGCCGTCGGCCGCACGAATCAGGATGCGGCTCGAATCGAGCCCGCGCGTGCGCGCGAGCACCGCGGCCACGCGCTTGACGAGCAGCCGGTTCGATTTCCGTCTGGCCCGCGCCGTATCGCGGTTCGGCGCGGCGGTCCCGGCGACACCGGCATCGCTTCCCGCGTCGACGGCCGGCACGGTGGCGCGCGATGCCGACGGCTGGGCCAGCGCCGGCGCGGCGGGCGCCAGCAGCAACGCGGCGAGCATCAGTACAACCCGAGGGTTCGAATAAGTCATGGATGAGTTCCGCAACAGGATGGAGAACGAACTACACGCTGGCCGTTAAAGCCGCGCGCATCAGAACTGCGTGATCATGCCGACCGACACGCCGGTCACCGTGCGTCCGTCCGGTCGCAGCGACAGCCCGCCGATGTTGGTCTGATCCTTCTTGTAGGCCCCCGAGAAGCCGTTTCGATCGAACTACGCATACAGGCTGGTCCGCTTCGACAGGAAGTACTGCAGCATCGCGTACGACGTCAGCTTGCGGCCGTCCGCACCGCCGGTGTTCTTCAGGTTCTGCGCGAAGTCGTAATAGGTCGCGCCGGACAATTGCAGGAACGGCGTGACCTGATAGACGATCCCGACCGCCGGAATCCGGTCGCGCCGCTCCGGCGCGCCGGCCTTCGCGGCGCTGACGGCGAGATCGCTGTAGCTCAGGTAGAGCCGGGCCGGGCCGACCTGCCAGGTCGCACCGCCCATGATCGTGCGCGCCCATTGCGATGCGTCGGCGTTCCAGGTCGTCTGATAGGCGGCGCCGAGCAACAGCGTCCGGAACCGGTAGCTCGTGCCGACGGCAACGTTCGAGCCGGCGCGCTGATTGCCGGCGACCCCGCCGGGCGAATAGCTGCCGCGCACGGTCGCGCCGCCGAACGTGCCGACGTACTTGATCGTGTTGTTGAAGCGCGAATCGTTCGTGAAGAAGTTGCCGCCCCACACCACGCCGGGGATCGTCGACAGCGACTGCCCTTGCGCGGAATTCGGGTCGAGCGCAATGCCGATGTCCTCGAGCGCGTTCAGTTGCCGTCCGAACGTGACGCGGCCGTATGGGCCGCTCAGGCCGACATAAGCCATCTGCGAGAACAGCAGGCCGGGCGATTTCGCCAGCGCACCGGTGCCCGTCAGGAACCCGCTCTGCAGCATGAAGATCGCCTGCATGCCGCCGCCGAGATCCTCGGCGCCCTTGATGCCGAAAATGTTGCCCGATATCGCGTTGTTGTCGAACCCGATCTGACTCCCCCCTTTCACGCCATCGGTCCAGCGCACGCCCGCGCCGATGTAACCGAACAACGTCACGCTCGATTGCGCGACCGCGTCTGCTGCAACGCATGCCAACGCCGAAACCACGATGATTCGCTTCATGTGTCTCCATCCATATATTTCGTTTTACTTAGTGTTGCGACATCGCCTCGGTATGTTCCTGGTCGATGTGACAGCGTCGACCGGCTCGCGGAATCGCGTCGCGGCGATCCGCGCGGGCCGGCCGTCACGCGTTCGGGAAGCGCTAGCGGCGCGCTTCCGTCTGCGGGAACGGGTAGTCGAGCGTCGCGGCCGTATAGCCGATCCGCATCGCGTTGACGTGCAGCACGTCGCCGGGGCGCAACGGAATCACACGCCCCGCGTCGTACACGGACCAGGCCGGCGACACGGGCCGCTGATCGCCGAGATGGGCGAAGCGCGCACCGAGCTTCGGCGGCAGCATTTCGCCGGCGAGCCGTTCGAAGTCCCAGCTGAGCACGGTGTGCGAGAGGCGCGGCGCCGGGTCGTCGCGACGTTCGACCCAGTAGCCGATCGACGCGCCCTGGGTCGCGCATGCGATCGTCACGCCGCCCGGCGCCGGCCGGATCTCGGGGGTCGCCGTGGCGGGGGGCGCCGAGCCGCCGAGCCACATCCGCGAGATCATTTCGGGTTCCGGTATGCCACCCATGTCGCCGTAACGATCGGTCCACGCGTGGAAGGCGGCACGCAGTTCGTCGAGCTTGGCGCGATAGCGCGGATCGTCCGCGAGGTTGTGCAGCTCGCACGGGTCCCGATCGGCGTCGTACAGCTCCTCGACCGGCTTCGTGCCGAACCACGCCGCGGTGGCCGGCGGCAGCTTGCCTTCATCCTTCAGCCGCAGGATGTCGCGCATCATCGGCATGCTTTCGCGGAACCGGATCGGCTGGTAGTACGGCTTCTCCGGCATGTAGTTGTACAGATAGCGGAAGCGTTGATCGCGCACCATCCGCACGCGGTCGTATTCGTTGTCCATCCGGTCACGCGCGGCAAACACGTAGCGGCGCGGCGCCGATGCGCGCGCCGGCCCGAGGAACGCCTGCCCCTGCATGTACGACGGAATCGGCACGCCGGCCAGCGACAGCACGGTCGGCGCGAGATCGACGCCGCTCACGAGCTGCGCATCGGTGGACCCGCCTCGCGGCGCGCCGGGGAAGCGAATGATCAGCGGTACGCGCGTGCCGCGCTCGAGCACCTCGCGCTTCATCCACGGCAGCGTGCCGCCGTTGTCCGCGAAGAAGAAGATGATCGTGTTGTCGTACACGCCGTCGCGCTTGAGCATCTCGATCAGCTCGCCGACCTGCCGGTCCATCGTCTCGATGTTGGTGTACATGCGCGCGATGTCGCCGCGCACCGCCGGCGTGTCCGGATAGATCGGCGGCACCGTGATCGACGCGGGATCGGCGCGCAGCGGGTCCTTGCGATAGGTGATCATCGACTCGTGCGTGACGAAGAAGTTGAACACCGCGAAAAACGGCTTGTCCTTCGGGCGATAGCGGTAGGACGCGGCGGGGCCGTTCTCGTCCCACACCGTCACCGGCGGCACGAACTGGTAGTCGGTCTTCTGGTTGTTCGACGTGTAGTAGCCGGCCTTGCGCAGCAGCTCGGGGAACGCCTTCACGTCGGGCGGCAGCACCACCGAATAGGTCGCCGGCACGCCGTTCGGCTTGTCCTTCGCCGTCACGCCGGGAACCGAGATCTCGCCCGGCCCGGTCCGGTGATGCTGCGCGCCCACCGAGGTCGGGTACACGCCGGTGATCAGCGCGGAACGCGACGGCGCGCACACGCCCGACACCTGGTACGCATGCGTGTACAGCACGCCTTCGCGTGCCAGCCGGTCGATGTTCGGCGTCTTGACCTGCGGGTCGCCGTATCCGCCGATGAAGGTCGTGATGTCCTCGACGGTGATCCACACGATGTTCGGTCGCGATGCACCGGCATGCGCGGCGCCGGCGCACAGCATCAGCAGCCAGGCCATCGCGCACGCGATGACGCGTGACGGCATATGCCGGCGGAATCGCCGGGTCAGGGGGGAATTCATGTTCGTCTCCTCGATTGCGTTGATCTCGGCCGGTCAATCCGTTGCGTTTGCGCCGGCGTGCTTGTGGCCGCGCCAGGCGAGCCACGCGCGCTCGTCCATTGCCAGCCGGAAGCCGAGATGCGACATCCCAGCTTCGGGATCGACGCCGCGCCGCGCGCTCGGTCGATAGCTCTGGCAGTACGATTCGTTGCAGAGAAACGAGCCGCCGCGAATCACGCGCTTCGGCGCATGCGGCGGCACGCCGGGCTCCGTCGGGTCCCAACTGTCGGCGGGCCCTTGCGGGTCGGCGACCGGACGGCCGCTCTCGACCGCCAGCAGGAACGCATCGGCCCGATACCAGTCGGCCACCCATTGCCACACGTTGCCGGCCATGTCGTAGAGCCCGTAGCCGTTGGGCGGATAGGTGCCGACCGGGCTCGGGGCTGCCGGCTTGCCGCTGCGCGCGTCGACGACCGGAAACGGCTGCGGCTGCTGCCCTTCCCAGATATTCGCCATCTGCCGACCCGCCGGCTTGAGCTGATTGCCCCACGCGTAATCGGCCTGCTCGAGACCGCCGCGCGCCGCGAATTCCCATTCGGCCTCGGTCGGCAGCCGCTTGCCGGCCCACTGCGCATACGCGCGCGCATCGTCGTACGAGACCTGCACGACCGGGTAGTCGTCCTTGCCCGCGATCGTGCTGCCGGGCCCGTCGGGGTGTCGCCAGTTGGCACCGGGCAGGAAGCGCCACCAGCGCGCGTAGTCGTCCAGCGGAACCGGGCCCGCCGTGCCGACGAACACGAGCGCGCCCGGCACCAGCGCACTGTCGGGCGGCCGCGGCGTGCCGGGCGGCAATTGCGCCCTCAGCGCGCTCCAGTCCGGCTTGCGCTCGGCGGTCGTGACGTAACCGGTCGCATCGACGAAGCGCCGGAATTCCGCGTTGGTCACGTCGTGACGATCGAGCCAGAAGCCGCGCACGGTGGCCCGATGCGCCGGCCGCTCGTTCGGCTGCGCCGCCTTCGCATCGCTGCCCATCAGGAAGGTGCCGCCGGGAATCCACGCCATGTCGAGCGGCCCGTCGTGTCCGTTGCCAATGACGGCGCGCGCGCCCTCGCCACGGGACGGCGTTACCGAGGACAGCCAGCCGATCGCCGCGCCGGCGGCCGCGCACGCGACGACCAGCGCGGTCACCAGCCGGACGCCCCGCCAGCTGCGCGGCAACAGCGTGCGACGGTCGGAGGTCGGCGAGTCGGGGGAATGAGGCGCGGCGCTGGCCGGTACGATCCGGCGCGGGCGGCGCCGGGCGAGCGAACGGGATTTCATGCGATGCCGAGGGTCGATGACGAATGAGGAAAGCAGCCGCGCATCACGCCACCGCGTTCTGCGCGATGCATCGCGAGTAGTACGCGAGGCTGCGTTTGGGTGTACGAACCTGCGTGTCGAGATCGACGTGCACGAGGCCGAATCGCTTCGAAAACCCCTGCCCCCATTCCCAGTTGTCGGTGGCGGCCCAGTAGAACAGCCCTTTCAGTCGCACACCTTGCCGATAGGCGTCGTGCGCCGCGCGCAGATAGCACGACAGGTAATCGCCGCGCGGGCCGTCGTCGACGACGCCGTCGTGCGGCGCCGGATCGTCGAGCGCGAAGCCGGTTTCGGTGATGTAGATGTCCGGCGCGCCGTAATCGCGATGCACGCGCAGCAGCATCTCGGTCATCCCGTCCGGCTCGACCTGGAAGTACGCAGTGCGCGGCAGATCGGCCGGCGGCTCGGCCTGCTCGACGCCGAACGGGGCGGACGGATTGGCGCGAACGTAGATGCGCGAGTAGTAGTTCATCCCGAGGAAATCCGGCTTCGCGGCGACGATGGCCATGTCGCCGGGCCGCACGAGGCCGGCGAGCGAATGCGCGAGCGGCTCGGGATACCCGTGACCGTACAGCGGATCGAGGAACGCACGATTCCACAGCACGTCGACGAGGCCGGCCGCCTTGCGGTCTTCGTCGCGCGCCGCCGCCGGGCGCACCGGCTGAAGGTTGATCGTCGTGCCGATCCGCGCGTCGCGCAGGTTCGCCCGCAGCACCTGGAATGCGAGGCCCTGTGCGAGGTTCTGGTGATGCATCGCCGCGAACACGCCTTCCGGCGAACGCAGCCCCGGCGCATGCACGCCCATCCCGTAGCCGCGCAGCGCGAGACTATTGGGCTCGTTCAGCACGATCCAGTGCTTCACGCGATCGCCGAGCCGGCGCGTCACCCGATCGGCGTAATCGGCCAGCCGATAGGCGATGTCGCGTGTCCGGAAATCGCCGGCCCAGACCGGCGTATCCCAGTGAAACAGCGTCGGAAACGGCTCGATGCCGCGCGCGAGCATCGTGTCGATCATCCGGTCATAGGTGGCGAGGCCGGCGTCGCTCGGCGCGCCGGGCCCTTGCGGCTGCACGCGCGGCCACGCGATCGAGAAGCGGAAGGCGCGAATCCCGGCGGCCGCCATCCACGCGATATCGGCCGGATAGCGCCGCTCGAATTCGGTGCAGCGCGCATTGGTCGAGCCGTCGGCGATCGTGCCGGCGCGCTCCGCGAACACGTCCCAGTTGCTCCGCCCGCGGCCTTCCCGGCTTTCCGTTTGCGGAGCCGACGCCGCGACGCCCCACACGAAATCGTCGGCAAAACGCATGCCGTCGTCGCGGGCGAACGTGGGTGCGCAGGCCAGGCCGGCGGCGGCCGCGCCGCCGGCGCGCAGGAAGGTGCGGCGCGCCGGCGAGCGCGGAATGGACGTATCGATGGGCATTGATGTCTCCAGGTAGCGACGGACGACCGTATGGAATGCGGTGTCGCCTTAATCAAGCAATACACACTGCTTTTAAATTGCGTGCGGATGGTGCGCGTTGCGCCGGGCGCCGATTACGGCGCCGGCGTGACCTCGACGATCACCTCCGCCGCATCCGGGCGGGCGGCCACCAGCAGCGCGCGCGCATTGGGCGCGGATTCGACCGTTCCCCCGGTCACCCGCGCGCGATAGCCGTGCGGATAGCGGTAGTCGGGCACGAAGATCTGCGTCAGCGCACCGGGCCGCAGCGCCGAGCCGGCCGGGCGCGTCGCATAGCGCAGCTCGAAACGCTGCGTTGCCGGGTCGAAGCGCCAGCGTGTCGGCGTGCCCGCGATCGCTTGCGGATAAGGGCGCACCAGCACGTCGCGCACCGATTGCCACGATGCAGCCGTGGAATCGGCCGGAACGGGGAAGCGCCAGTAGATCCACGGAATCATGTCGCGGTCCGCGGCGTCCGCCATCCGCTCGACCAGGCGCCCCGCCGGATCGGGCGCGTCGAGGCCGCCGAATTCGGTCATCAGCAACGCCTCGCCGGTCGCATCGACACGGGCGAGCGCATTGCCGAACACGCGCGCCTCCTTGTCCGCGTCGGTGCCGCCGAGCAGCGGCGCAAGCCGTCCGGACAACGGCGGCTGGCCGGCGGGCAGGGTCGTGTCGACGGCTTTCGCGAACTGATCGACCTTCGACGCGTAGTTGTGGAACGCGAAACCCGAGCGCGCATCGCCTGGGTCGAGCTGCGTCGGAAAACCAAGATTGAACAGCGGATTCGGTTCCTGAAAGACCAGCGTGCCGCGATCCGTATCGCGAATCGCGGTTCGCAGCGTGCGGTTGAAAACCGACATCACCTTCTGGTCGAACGCCGCGCAGCCTTGCGGCCCAGCACAGTCGAGCCAGCGTGTGCCCGGCCACGGCTCGTTCAGCAATTCGTAGCCGAGCAGATAAGGCCGGCCCGCAAAACCGGCGGCGACATGCCGCCACACAGCGGCGAAACGGTCCGCGAGGCCGACGCCTTCGGGCCCGCGCGCATTCCCGTAGAGATGGTCGAACGCGCGGTTGATCGCCTTAGACGTGACGTAGTAGTACGGATGGCCGGGGTTGACGTTCGGCAAGCCGTCGTCGAGCGCCATCCAGTCGGCGAAGCCGTTGTTGATTTCCGCGCCGCCGGGATTGCCCGCCGCGACTTCGTCGCGGCGACGTTCGGAGACGAACCGGCGCGAGTAGCCGTCCTGATGCATGTCGAGCAGCGTGTAGATGCGGCGATCCGCGAGTTGCCGCTGAGTGCGGGCGAGCGATGCGAGGTAGGCGCCGTCGTAGCGTCCGGGCGCGGGTTCGAGCTGTTGCTGCGCGACGCCCAGACGCACGGCGTTGAAGCCGTCCGCCGCAAGCCGGTCCATTTCTTTCGCGCCGAAGCCGGCGGCTTCCGGCGCATACGGCGGCTGCTTGACCACGACGTTGACGCCGTGAACGATCAGCACGCGCCCTTCGTCGTCGATCAACCAGCGGCCAGCATGCGAGACGGCGGAGGCGGAGGCGGCGCCGGCATCCGCACGATCGGCATCGGCCGCATGCGGCTTCATGCTCGCGCATGCGGACAGCATCAGGAGCGCGGCGGCGAAGCCGGCGGTTCGGTACAGGTGTGTTGCTCGGGTCATGTCGGCAAGAATCCGTGATCGGGTCGCACAGGCATGCGTATCGGTTCGACGCATTGCCATCAGCAACAGCGCAGCCACGAACATGCATGAGCCGCAACATACAAGTAGGCTATATTGCTTGTCAATTGAGCAAACCGAGCGGTGTCTCGAAATGCGGCGCGGCCGGCACGATGACGTGCGCGGCCGGAATCGTCAGCGGAATCTCAGCGCGAAGCGCGGCGCTTGTCGGTTTTCGTCGGCGCGGGCGCGGGGGATTGCGTCATGTCCGTGATTTGCCGCAGCGCGATGTCGCGCCACAGCGCGAACGCGGCCCGCGCCGCGGCCGGTTCGCCGCCCGTCACGACGTCGATGGTCAGCCCGCGGATCATCGATCCGCCCAGCAACTGCAATTGCGTGACCTTGAGCGCGGTCTCCCGGTCGAAACCCGCGACGACATCGCGCATCAATGCGCGAAACCCGTCGTCGAACGGCTGGAGGATGCGTGCCACGGCCTCGTCGAGTTCCTTGTCGGCGCGTCGCGCCAGCTGGATCTCCATGCTGGCGGCGAACAGCGGCGTACCGATGAGCGCGCCGGCGACATCGAGCATCCGGTCGATCCGCTCGAGCGGCGTCGTGGCGCTGCGCGACGCGCGTTCGAACTGCGCGAAGCGATCGCCGGTGAGCCGTTCCTGCACCGCGGCCATCAATTCCGCCTTGGTCGGAAACTGGTGCTGCAGCGCGCCCATGCTGACGTCGGCTTCGCGCCGGATCGCGAGCGTCGTCGCGCCCGAATAGCCTTCCTTGTGCAGCAGCGCTATCGCGGCGGCAATGACGCGCTCACGCGTCGCCTGGCTGCGCTCCGCCTGCGTCGGCCGGCGTGCGCGCGCCGTGCCGGAAGCCGTTGCCGTACCTGTCTTGACGGTTTTCTTCATTCACGTATGGGGTCGAGCGCCGAAGCGGGCGCGGGTCGGCCGTCGGGCGCAGCCGCCGGCGGTCTGGATCGCCGCCGGCGGCTGTCTACGGATGCGAATTCTACCAACGAACCTCGCGCCGTCACCTGGCCCGTTCGCGGCCTTACGTGCGGCGCGCGCGGCCGGCACGGCGCGGTGCGCGGTCGTGCACCGGCCCGGTCGTGCCGCGCACCGCCAGCGTCGGCAGCGACGCGACCCGCACGCGCGACGCGTCGTCGCCCTGCCCGGCCGCCTCGCGCAGCGTATTGAGCAATTCGACCGCGAGGCCGGCCGCTTCGGCGGTCGGGATCGCGACGGTCGTCAGCGTGGGCCGCGTGTCGCGGGCGAGATGGATGTCGGTGATGCCGACGATCGACAGATCGTCGGGCACGCGCCGGCCGCGATCGGCCGCCGCGTGCATCGCGCCGATCGCCGGCAGGTCGTTGGTCGCGACCAGCGCGGTCAATCGCGGGTGCGCATCGAGCAGCCGGCCTGCCGCACGGAGGCCGCCTTCGATCGAATCGCGCTCGGCCGCGACGATCGACGCGTCGAGCCCCGCGTCGCGCATCACGTCGACGAAGCCGTCGTAGCGCGCCGCCTGCACGCCGCACGCCGCGCCGCCGACGATCACGCCGATCTTCTCGTGACCGAGTTCGAGCAGATGCCGCGTCGCGATCCGTCCCGCCTCGCGGAAATCGATCGCCACGCACGGCAACCCGTCGGGCGGCGCCTCGGGTCGCTCCCACAGGCACAGCACGACCGGCACGCCACGCCGCGCGACGTCGAGCAGGTCCGGCAGATGCAGGTTCGCGTTGGTCACGAGAATCCCCTCGGAGATCGTGCCGGCGATCTGGTCGAGATACGCGCGCCCCTGCAACGGATCTTCGTTCGTATTGCAGACGATCAGGAACTGCCCGTTGCGGCGTACCGCGCGCTCGACCGCCAACGCGAACTCCGGATAGAACGGGTTCGCGATGCTCGATACCATCAGCGCAACCGTCGGCGCGCGCCCTTCCGCCAGCGCCCGCGCGGCGAGATGCGGCCGATACCCGAGCGCGTCGACCGCATCGAGCACCCGTGCCCGCGTCGCGTCGCCGACCCGGCCGCGGTCGCGCAGCACGTTCGACACCGTCGCGGCCGTCACACCGGCGCGGCGCGCCACTTCATCCAGTGTTGCCATCGTTTGCCCACTATATGAGACGTCGATCCAGTATTTGCTTCGCTCACCGAAGCGGCGCACTATCGCCGGACACCTTGCCGCCCGACCAACGGGCGCGACTCGGCCGCGATCGCATCGCCCCTTTTTTTGATCGCGATGATTAAGCGCTTAATCAAGCAGTACGGCGCATTAGAACATGGAGCGGAGACAATGGCGAGCATCTCGATGCGACGCGTGCAGAAAGCCTATGGCGAGCACGCGCCGGTCATTCGCGACGTCGATCTGGAGATCGGCGCGCACGAGTTCTGCGTGTTTCTCGGGCCGTCCGGCTGTGGGAAATCAACGCTGCTGCGCATGATCGCCGGGCTCGAGGATCTGAGCGCGGGCGAGCTGTCGATCGACGGCCGCCGCGTCGACGACGTGCCGGCCGCCGAGCGCGGCGTCGCGATGGTGTTCCAGAGCTACGCGCTGTTTCCGCACATGACGGTGTACGAGAACATGGCGTTCGGGCTGAAGCTCGCGCGCGTGCCGAAGGCCGAGATCGACCGCAAGGTACGCGACGCCGCGCGCATCCTGCAGCTCGACACGCTGCTCGAGCGCAAGCCGAAGGCGCTGTCCGGCGGCCAGCGGCAGCGCGTCGCGATCGGCCGCGCGATCGTGCGCGAGCCCGGCGTATTCCTGTTCGACGAACCGCTGTCGAATCTCGATGCGGCGCTGCGCGGCCAGACCCGCGTCGAAATCGCGAAGCTGCATCGGCAGTTCGAACGTGCGAGCGTCGTCTACGTGACGCACGACCAGACCGAGGCGATGACGCTCGCCGACAAGATCGTGCTGCTGCACGCCGGCGCGGATACCGCGCGGCACGGCAGCATCGCTCAGGTCGGCGCGCCGCTCGACCTCTATCACCATCCGGCCAGCCGCTTCGTCGCGGGCTTCATCGGCTCGCCGCGCATGAACTTCCTGCCGGCCGTCGTGACCGCGTGCGACGCGCGTCGCACGACCGTCACGCTCGTGCCGTCCGGCGAAACCTTCACGCTGCCGCGCGACGGCTCGGCGCTCTCCGCCGGCGCCGCCGTGACGCTCGGCATCCGTCCCGAACACCTGACGCTCGGCGCCGCCCCCGATGCGACGACGCTCGCGCGCGACGTCGCGCTCGTCGAACGCCTCGGCGAGCAGACCTACGTGCACCTCGACTCGCCCGGCCTACCCGACGCGACGCCGCTGATCGCGAAAGTACCCGGCGACGCGCCGGTGCGCACCGGCGAACGCGTGCACGTGCACGCGCCGGCCGCGGCCTGCCACCTGTTCACCGAAGACGGCCGCGCGGTGCCCGCGTGCGCCGACCTTCCCGTCCACCACTACGCATAAGGATCGGGCATGCGCCTCGGAGTCTGTTACTACCCGGAACACTGGCCGGAATCGATGTGGGCCGACGACGCCCGCCGGATGAAAGCGCTCGGCATCGAGCAGGTGCGGATCGCCGAATTCGCGTGGAGCCGCATCGAGCCGTCGCCGGGCGAATACGACTGGGGCTGGCTCGACCGTGCGGTCGACGTGCTCGGCGCGGCCGGCCTCGAAATCGTGATGTGCACGCCGACCGCGACGCCGCCGAAATGGCTGGTGGACCGCCATCCCGACATCCTCGCGATCGGCGCGGACGGCCGCCCGCGCGCGTTCGGTTCGCGCCGCCACTACGATTTCTCGTCGCCGGTCTATCTCGAAGCGTCGCGCCAGATCTGCACGGCGGTCGCCGAACGCTACGGTCGCCACCCGGCCGTGCGCTACTGGCAGACCGACAACGAACTCGGCTGCCACCAGACCGTCGTCAGCTACTCGCCGGCCGCGCTCGTGCGCTTTCGCGAATGGCTGAAAGCACGCTACGGCACGATCGACGCGCTGAACCGCGCATGGGGCACCGTGTTCTGGAGCATGGAATATCGCCATTTCGACGAAGTGGACGCGCCCGTGGGCACCGTGACCGAAGCCAATCCGTCGCATCGCCTCGACTACCGGCGCTTCGCGTCCGACGAACTCGCGCGCTATCACCGGATGCAGGTCGACGTGATCCGCGCGCATTCGCCGGGCCGCCCGGTCGCGCACAACTTCATGCAGCTCTTCACCGAGTTCGATCACTACGAAGTCGCGCGCGACCTCGATCTCGCGACGTGGGACAGCTATCCGCTCGGCGCGCTCGAGGAGCTGTGGTTCGCGCCCGACGTGAAGGCGCGCTGGCTGCGCACCGGCCATCCCGATTTCGCGTCGTTCAATCACGACCTGTACCGCGGCATGTCGAAGCTGCCGTTCTGGGTGATGGAGCAGCAGCCGGGCCCGGTGAACTGGGCGCACTGGAACCCCGCGCCGCTGCCGGGCATGGTGCGGCTGTGGAGCTGGGAAGCGTTCGCGCACGGCGCCGGCTGCGTGTCGTACTTCCGCTGGCGGCAGGCGCCGTTTGCGCAGGAGCAGATGCACGCGGGCCTGAATACCCCCGACAACCGGCTCGACGAAGGCGGCCGCGAAGCGCAGCGCGTCGCGCAGGAAATCGCCGCCGTGCTCGACGCCGGCGCCGATGCCGACGCGAACGGCGCGGTGCGCGCCCCCGTTGCGCTGGTGTTCGACTACGACGCGAAGTGGCTGTTCGAAGTGCAGCCGCAAGGCGCCGATTTCCACTACCCGCGTTTCGCATTCGAGTACTACTCGGCGCTGCGTTCGCTCGGGCTCGACGTCGACATCGTTTCCGCGCACGCGCCGCTCGACGGCTACCGGCTCGTCGTCGTGCCGCCGCTGCCGGTCGTGCCGGACGATTTCGCGTCGCGGCTCGCCGCGTCGGGCGCCCATGCGGTGTTCGGCCCGCGCACCGGCTCGAAAACCATCGACCTGCAGATTCCGCCGGCGTTGCCGCCCGGCCCCCTCGCGTCGATCCTGCCGGTACGCGTGTGGCGCGTCGAGTCGCTGCGGCCGAACGTCACCGAACGAGTCGACGGCACGCTGCGCGACGGTTCGCCGCTCGCGGGCGACGCGCGTCACTGGCGCGATCTCGTCGAGCTCAACGACGACGACACACGCAGCGTCGTGCACGCACGCTTCGCCGACGGTCACCCGGCCTGCCTGTCGCACGGCACGCTGCATTACTGGGCCGCGCTGTTCGACGAGGCGACCACCGTGCGCCTGTTCGCCGATATCGCGGCCGAAGCGGGCCTGGCCCCGACGCCGCTCGGCGACGCCGTGCGCGTGAGCCGGCGCGGCGGCCTGACTTACGTATTCAACTACGCGGGCACGCCGCACACGATCGATGGCGTACCGCCGTCCGCGTTCGTGTTCGGCGGCGCGCAGGTCGAGCCGCAAGGCGTCGCCGTGTATCGAAGCCGTTCCTAGCAACCGCCCCCGGCGCCGCCACGCGCCGGTCACGCACAACGACACACAGGACTGGAGACACTCATGACCCATCGCCCCCTTCGCGTCGCTGCCCGCCTGGCGACCGCCGCCGTCGCCTTCGGCCTTGCGTCGCTCGCCATGACGACGCCTGCCGATGCCGGCACGCTGACCATCAACATCGCGTTCAAGGGCGCGAGCCAGCGTGCGGTGTGGCAGTCGACGATCGAAGCGTTCCACAAGGCCCATCCCGACATCGACGTGAAGCCGACCTTCGTCGACGAGGAAGCGTACAAGGTGCAGCTCCCCGCGTGGCTCACCACCGTCGCACCGGACGTCGTGAACTGGCACGCGGGCGAGCGGATGGCGTACTACGCGAAGCGCGGGCTGTTCGAGGACCTGAGCGGCGACTGGTCGAAGAACGGCTGGGACGCGATGTATGCGTCGACGCGCAGCGCGTCGTCCTATAACGGCAAGCAGTACGCGGCGCCGACCGTCTACTACTCGTGGGGCCTCTTCTACCGCAAGGACCTGTTCCGCAAGGTCGGCATCGCCGACGAACCGAAGACGTGGGACCAGTTTCTCGATGCATGCAAGAAGCTGAAGGCCGCGGGCATCACGCCGATCGCGATCGGTGGCCGCGACGCGTGGACGCTCGCCGGCTGGTTCGACTATCTCGACCTGCGCCTGAACGGCAACGCGTTCCACCAGCAATTGATGGCCGGCGACGTGCCGTACACCGACCCGCGCGTGAAGAAGGTCTACACGACGTGGAAATCGCTGATCGACTCGGGCTACTTCATCGACAACGCGCTGTCCTACGATCTCGACGGCGCGCAGCCGTTCCTGTTCCAGGGCAAGGCCGCGATGATGCTGATGGGCACCTTCATCGCGGCGGGTTTCCCGCCGAACGTGAAGCCGGACATGGGCTATTACCGCTTCCCGATCATCGATCCGAAGGTGCCGACCGCCGAGGACGGCCCGGTCGAATCGCTGCACATCCCGACCAAGGCGAAGAACAAGGCCGACGCGCACACGTTCCTCGCGTTCGTCGAAACCCCCGAGATGGGCGCGAAGCTCGCCGAAGGGCTCGGCTCGCTGTCGGCGAACAGCAAGTCGCCCGAGCCGGCCGATCCGATCTCGCGCATCGGCTTCCGGATCCTCGCCGACACGAAGGGCGGCGTCGCGCAGTTCTACGACCGCGACATGACCAAGGAAATGGCCGACGAGGGGATGAAGGGGATGCAGCAGTTCCTCGCGAATCCCGCGCAGCTCGATACGGTGCTCGCGCAACTCGAACAGACCCGCAAGCGGATTTACAAGAAGTGACCGCGTGACCCAACCGGCGGCCACGCGCCGCCGTGTCCGTTCAGGAGGCTTGCCGTGTCCAGTCCGATCACGTCCCCCCCGCCCGCCGGCACCGCGCCGCCGCGCGGCTCATCCGCCAGCGCGCTGCCCGCGCGCCGCCCGTCGCCCGCCGTGCGGCGGCAACGGCGTGCCGCGTGGCTCTTTCTCGCGCCGGCCTGCGCGATGGTTGCCATTTATGTGATCTGGCCGATCCTGTCGACGTTGTCGCTGAGCCTGTACAACTGGGACGGAATGACCGAGCGCACCTTCGTCGGTCTCGCGAACTATGCGGAGCTGCTGCAGGCGCCGACGTTCTACACGGCGCTGCGCAACAACGTGATCTGGCTCGTGCTGTTCATGCTCGCGCCGCCGCTCGGCCTCGCGCTCGCGCTGTACCTGAACCAGGCGGTCGGCGGCATCCGGCTCGTGAAGTCGCTGTTCTTCGCGCCGTTCGTGCTGTCGGGCGTGGTCGTCGGGCTGATCTTCTCGTGGTTCTACGATCCGACCTTCGGGCTGCTCGCGCTCATCGCCGGGCACGGCATCCCGGTGCTCGGCGACGCGCGCTATGCGACCTTCGGCATCGTGTTCGCCGCGCTGTGGCCGCAGACGGCGTACTGCATGATCCTGTACCTGACCGGCCTCACGTCGGTCAACCCGGAACAGATCGAAGCCGCGCGGATGGAAGGCGCACGCGGCTTCGCGCTGCTGTGGCACGTCGTGCTGCCGCAACTGCGGCCGACCACCTTCATGGCGATCGTCGTCACCGTGATCGGCGCGCTGCGCAGCTTCGA
The DNA here is from genome assembly GCF_001319805.1 of Burkholderia sp. E168m22. Lineage (NCBI taxonomy): Bacteria > Pseudomonadati > Pseudomonadota > Betaproteobacteria > Burkholderiales > Burkholderiaceae > Burkholderia > Burkholderia sp. E168m22. The sequence goes on along the minus strand of NZ_BBSK01000114.1, from coordinate 71,237 downwards.
CCTGATCTCGGTGATGACGGGCGGCGGCCCGTTCGAAAGCTCGACCGTCCTCGCGTATTACATGTACGACCAGGCGATCAAGTACTACCGGCTCGGCTATTCCGCATCGATCGCGGTCGTGCTGTTCGCGATCATGCTCGTCTATATCGTGTTCCAGTTGCGCCGGATGCTGCGCAACGAACAGTGACCTTCCGGGAGCTCACTCATCATGTTTCCGACACCCGTTGCCCACTGGAAGCCGATATCGCGCCGGCTGTACAAGCTGTCGCTGCCCGTCGCGCTCGTGATCTGGCTGCTGCCGATGATCGCGGTGTTCGTCACGTCGGTGCGCTCGACGGAGGAACTCGTCGAAGGCCACTACTGGGGCTGGCCGCGGCATTTCTCGATGATCGAGAACTATCGCGACGCGCTGACGACGTCGCCGATGCTGCATTACTTCTGGAACAGCGTGCAGATCACGGTGCCGTCGGTCATCGGCTCGATCGCGCTCGCCGCGATGGCTGGCTTCGCGCTCGCGACCTACCGGTTTCGCGGCAATACCGCGCTGTTCGGCACGTTCGTCGCCGGCAACTTCGTGCCGGTGCAGGTGCTGATGATTCCGGTGCGCGACCTGTCGCTGCGGCTCGGCGTGTTCAACACCGTCGAAGCGCTGATCCTGTTCCACGTCGCGTTTCAGACGGGGTTCTGCACGCTGTTCCTGCGCAACTTCATCAAGCAGTTGCCGTTCGAGCTGATCGAGGCGGCACGCATCGAAGGCGCGGGCGAATGGACGGTGTTCTGGCGCATCGTGCTGCCGCTGATCCGGCCGGCGCTGGCCGCGCTCGCGATTCTCGTGTTCACGTTCGTGTGGAACGATTACTTCTGGGCGCTGTGTCTGACGCAAGGCGATGAGGCCGCGCCGATCACGGCGGGTGTCGTGGCGCTGAAGGGGCAATGGACGACGTCGTGGAATCTCGTATCCGCCGGGTCGATTCTCGCCGCGCTGCCGTCGGTCGCGATGTTCTTCGCGATGCAGAAGCATTTCGTCGCGGGGCTCACGTTCGGCGCGACGAAAGGCTGAACGCGCGCCGCTCGCGTTTCGAATCTCCCCCTCCGCATCGTGAGGTTGCCCGCTTCGGCGGGCTTTTTTCATGCTTTGCGGGGGTGCGTGCATGTCGGTCGGGGAGCCTGAGCTTCCTTTCGCGGAGTCGGAAAGCTGCCATTCAACGACTCAGGCACGGCGAGCGGTGCGTTCCCTCGCGGCCCTGAGGTGAATGTATGAAACTGGGGATGGACGGGAGCGGAATGCCATCCTCATTTTTTCAACAACAATCAATGAGGATGGTGAGTTGTCTGGCGCTCGACGTAGCTTTGCAGAACGGACAGGGCTTAAACCTGCTCGATGACGTAGGGTGCATGCCCGAATTCGAGATGACGCTCGTTCGCGAAGTCGTACATGCGGATATCGCGGCCCTGCTTGAAGCTCGGAATGATACTGCTCAATACGTTCACGTTGTAGACGATCGAGGCACGGGCGGTCGGCAGGGTAAGGTTCAGAACGGCGTGGAAAGTCGGTTGGATTTCTCCGTCAGAGAGCTCCGTTAATAGAGACCCTGAGATCGCGATGGCCTGGTCCTTCGCGACGTCGACGAGACACTCCTTGTCGCCCTGGAACAGGACGAGTCCCGGCGCATTCGGCTTGATAACCGTGATCAGGTGTCCGTCCTCGTGCTTTCCTTGCAGATAACGGCTGTTGCCGAGACGGAGGTCTTCGCGGTAGTGGTTGTATTGCAGATATGAGTCGTCGCGCGTCGGAATTTCGCGTGCGTAGCCGTAGCGCTTCCGGATTTCGTCGACCAACTTCTGCCCATAGCCGGCGACCTGCGCCTCGTAGCTCGCGATACGCGAGTAAAACTCGCTACGGCTGAACTCGTACTGCTGGTGCTCGTCCTTGAAGCGATGCCAGTAGTTGAAGATCTCGCACCGGTCACTATTTTCTTTTCCGATATGGGAGTATCCGACCGGAAAGTAGCCGTCGGTCCGGTCGACGAAGCAGAACTCCTGTTTGTCGCGGAAACCCACAGTCCCCGCCAACTGCTGAAGCGCATGGAAGTCATCCTGCATCCTTGGCCCGATCGAGATGATCGCAAATCCTTGGTCGACAATCTGGTTAGCCCACTCCTGCCAGGGCGCTGTGTTGTCGAGCCTTCGGTCGATCACGATAAGCTCACTGGACTCTTTCTGGACTTGATCGCGCATGAATTTCTCCACAAAAGAAAAGTTCTAAGGAACATGCACAAACACCGATTGCCTCTCCACAATCGGGATATCAATTCGTGACCACACGTAAGCGAGGGCGATACTCCGTGACGAACATCGCGGCGATGATGAGCGCTGCGCCGGCGAAATTCATGGAACTCAGGCGATCACCACCGAGGACGTAGCCGAAGAGCCCACCGAAAACGGGCTCCAGCACCAGGATCAGTGCGATTCGACCAGGTGCGGATTCGACCTGTGCCCGGGTCTGCACGAAATAGCCGATCGCGGTCCCCCCGATTCCGACGATGATCGCCGTCCAGACGGGCTGAGGTGAGTTAGGAACTGAAAACTCGTGGAATGCCAACGACCACAACAGCGACAGTACGCCTACGACCAATACCTGGATGAATGCAAGCAGTTCGACGTCGGCGCCCTTGCTTCGCTTCGATAGCACTACGATGTGCAGCGCCGTGAAAACAGCACACCCAAGAACAAGTGCATCACCGACGTGTATCGAAAGGTCCCGCATCGTCAACATGGCAAGACCAACAGCGGCGATCGCCGCGCCGATCACCTGTTGCCGGCTCGGCCGAATCTTGAGCATCCAGTAGCCAAATGCTGGAGCGAAGATGACCGCGAGCCCCGTAATGAAGCTCGCGTTGGATGCAGTCGTGTAAGCGATGCCGGCTGTCTGGAACGCGAATGCGATGAAAAGGACCACGCCGGGCAATATGGCACGCCGCCCTGCGCGCCATTCGACGTGTCGCCAGCGGCGCATCAACACGATGAACATCGCCGCTGCGCCGATCAGGAAGCGATATGCGTTAAACGTTGATGCACTGACGAACCCTAGAGATTGATGAATTGCGACAAATGACCAGCCCCAGAGTATGGTCACGCAAACAAGCGCGAATGCCCAAGTATTCTCAGACTTCATCTCATACCCCGGTATGAAAATTTATAAACGATTCACCATCGCGAATAAAATCAATACTTTCGCAACTTCGTTGAGTATCGGTTCAGACGAGGAGAGAGATATTGCTAGGTAGGGCCATCACTGAGATTCAGCAGGACGAGGCTACCTGCAGCCATCGCGAGGCCACAGAGCTTCGATACCGAAACAGATTCGCCGAAGAGCAATATTCCGAGTCCGGCGGTGATGGCGGTACTGGCGCCGGCCCACGCGGCGTAGGCCAGACCCACCTCGACGTTTAATGTCGTAATGGACATGAGCCAAACGGCGCCGGCGTAGCAAACGACGGTGAAGACTGAAGAAGGAAGGTGGGTGAATCCAGACGAGAATTTGAGCCCAATGGTACCGAATACTTCGGCAATCACACTCAGTCCAAGGACAAACCAGGCAAATCGACTCGAAGTCACAATGCACCTCACCGTCTGCATCGTTTATACCGAACGATGCAGGGGGAGGGGTGGATTCAGCGGTACCCGGTAGACGTCAGATTAATACAAGCCTGGACGGTCTACAAGAGGCGGTCAGCCGCCCGAATAAATTGATTGTTTCTATCGATAGCACCGGTATAGAAAAGGCGACCCATGATTGGAAATGGTTTTGAAACATTCGATAACCGGAAACCATCCTCTGATTTCGTGACAATCCCCTTTCAAGCGAAGGGAGATTTAGCGTGCGCCTTTACAACGGCCGCTGTCCGCCCCAGCCGGCCATCCGGTCTTCGACGCCGTCAACGACTGCGGCAGCCCGCCCCATCGCCGAGGGTCGGCTACGCGTACTTGTCGCCGACCGTACTGCGAATCGGATGGGTGTCGTAGACGATGATCATCCGTTCGATGAGCCCCGCGACGTCGAACTCGAACACGTCGACGCACTCGAAGCGCGCCACCGAACCGTCTTTCAAGGCCCAGTCGTAGATGAAGTAACCTGTCGCACGTGGGGCTCCGGCTGCGCTGACGCAGATGTCGATCGGTGTAATCCTGCTGTCTCCCGACGCGGCGGCGACCTTCGAAAAGAAGGGTTCGGGCTGCATCCAGCCGAGAAATGGCGAGAAAATCTGCGCGTCCAGTGTAAATAGCGCGCAGATCGCACCGACATCGCCTCGCTCCAGTTCTCGAAGGTAAGCGCGAACCTGTTGCGTATGGAGTGATTCCGACGTTGAGTCCAAAACTATCCTCCGATCATTCGTTGACGACCCCGTTCACTCGCAAGAACGGGGCATCCGGTACACGCACGATAGCGACGCCCCGATGACCGAACAATCGAAAAATTTGCAACCCGGGTATGCCGCGCATGCATACCCGCTGGCCGACCTGACGCGACCGCTCCCGCCGTTGGCGGCAATTCAGTCGTTCGTCGCCGCGGCACAGCTGGGCAGCGTCAGCAAGGCTGCGGATCACCTATGCCGCACGCAAGGTGCAGTCAGCCGCCAGATACAGCAGTTGGAAACGCATTACCGATGCGCGCTCTTCGTGCGCCATGTATCGGGCCTGACGTTGACGGCAGAAGGCAATGCACTGCTGACGGTCGCGGTCGACGTGCTCACGCAATTGGTCCGGCACGCGGACGTTCATGCACGGGCGACTTCGGTGCTCACGTTGAAGTTGCCGTCCACGTTCGCCGTTCGCTGGCTGCTCCCGCGGCTGCCGGACATTCATCGCGCGATGAGCGGCACGGAGCTTCGTATTTCGACCTCCGCGGACGATACGCCGGATTTCACGACGTCCGATGTCGATGCCATCGTCGTGCGCGGCACGGGACAGTGGACCGGCATGGACGCGATACCGCTGTTCTCCGAGAGGCTCACGCCGATGTGCGCGCCCGCACTGGCAACCTCACTGCGATCCGTTGCCGATCTCGCGCAGGTCGATTTGCTGCATCCCGGGCCGAGCCACGCAGAGTGGCGGTGCTGGCTTGATCATGTCGGGGCACGCCAGATCGACGCGGGACGCGGACTCGTATTCGATACCCTCGAATTGACGCTCGCGGCATCGACGGAAGGACACGGCATTGCCATCGGCGACCCGCGAATGGCGAGAGACCGGCTCCGTGCGGGATCGCTGGTGACACCGTTCGAGGATGTGGCTCAAGACGGCCTGTCCTACTTCCTCGTCTATCCGCCCCAACGTGCGGCACAACCGAAAATCCGGGCCCTCGCCGACGTCTTGCTGCGACTTGCGCGAGAAGATTGATTGATGGGCGGGAGTCGAGGCACCACGCTCACCCGTGGTCAGAGATCCCCGCGCACTTCACCGGTTCCCAGCGCGCTCCGCTGCCGGTTGACTTCCGCCCACAGCTCGTCGCTGTCGTCCTCGCGCAGCACGACCATGCAGTCCAGTTGATCGTCGGTCACGCCGAAGTATTCGAGGATTTCTTGGCGAACCGCATCGATGAACTGCGCGTATTCCGGCGTTGCCTGGGCCCGCGCGTGCAAGGCGTCGTATTCCGCATCGTCCGCGCCGCCGCCGTGCTCGTCGATATAGCGCGAGATCCACTGGTCTCGTTCGTGGTCGTAATCCGCCTCGGCGCGCATCGCTTGCACGGCCGTGTACAAATCCAGTTGGGCAAACGCGGCGATCGCCGCCGTTGTCGCCTCGTCGAATGTCGTCGTCATTCCCTCTCTCACTTCAGTCATCGCACATCGTTGGTCATGCCGGGAAGCCTTGTCGCGGGCGGTTCCAGGTCGCTCACGAGAAAACCGGCAGCGCTGTTCCGAACCGCTCGTATTCGTTCACCGTATCGGACGAATCAATCCTGTCAGACGTTTTGAACGGGAAGGGTTCGGGTTATCTGGACGGTTTGCCGGGCTTGCCCCGACCACCCGCCGATTTGCCGGCCGGCTTCCCCGCCCCCGCCTTGCCGGCCGGTTTGCTCCGCGGCTTCTGCACGCTGAACGGGCTCCCGATGGTGTAGTCCGTTCCCGTGCCGACGGCGGGCTTCGCATGCTGCGCCACGGGCTTGCGCTTGCCTTCGCCACCTTGCGTAGGCGGCTTCTTGCCCGGCTGCGCCTGCCTGCCGACCGGCGCAGCTTGCTGCACCTTCGGCTTCTTCGGCTTTTTCGGTTTCTTGATGATCTCGCCCGTCGCGCTGGTTTCCGGCACGCGGTGTTCGGCTTCGAAACCCGGCTCTTCTTCGCGCCGCAGCGTCTGCCGGATCAGCGCTTCGATCGCGGCCAGTTGCGGCGCTTCATCGGCGCACACGAGGGATACCGCCACGCCGCTCGCGCCCGCGCGGCCGGTCCGGCCAATACGGTGCACGTAGTCTTGCGCGACGATCGGCAGATCGACGTTGATCACGAGCGGCAGATCGTCGATATCCAGCCCGCGCGCCGCCACATCGGTGGCGACCAGCATCTGTACTTCACCCGTCTTGAAACGCTCCAGCGCGCGCAAACGCGCGGGTTGCGGCTTGTCGCCGTGGATCGTATCGACCGCATAGCCGGTCTTCTCCAGCATGAGCGCTAGATAGTCGACGCCGTTGCGGGTCTTGACGAACACCAGCGCGTGCTCCCACCTGTTCTGGGCCACCAGGTGCATGAAGAGGTCGGGCTTGTTCCGCTTGTCGACCGGCACGACCCACTGCTTGATCTTGCTGGCCGTCGCGTTGGGCGGGCTGACGCTGATATCGACCGGGCTGCGCAGAATACCGGCCGCCATCTTGCGGATTTCGTCGGAGAACGTGGCCGAGAACAGCAGCGTCTGGCGCTTGGCGGGCAACGCGGCAAAGACCGCGTCGAGTTCGCGCGCGAAGCCGAGATCGAGCATGCGGTCGGCTTCGTCGAGCACCAGCGTCTGCACCTGATCGAACTGCACCGCGTTCTGGCGATTGAGGTCGAGCAAGCGGCCCGGCGTGGCAACGAGCACGTCCACGCCCTTGCGCAGCTTCATCATCTGAGGATTGATGCTCACTCCGCCGTAGGCGGCCAGAAATCGCAGATCGAGACCTTTGCCGTACTCGACGAAGCTTTGCAGCACCTGTTCGGCCAGTTCGCGCGTGGGCACCAGCACCAGCACGCGCGCGCGGTTGCTGGATACCGCCGGGCCGTGTTGCACCAGCCGTTGCAGCAGCGGCAGCGCGAAACCGGCCGTCTTGCCGGTGCCGGTCTGCGCCGCGGCCATGACGTCCTTGCCGCCGAGCACCACAGGAATCGCCTTGGCCTGCACCGGCGTGGGTGTCTGGTAATTGAGGCCCTGCAGATTACGCAGTAACGGCTCGATCAGGCCAAGCGAGGCAAAAGACATGGACGTGTTCCGGGCTAAAACCGCAATTCTAGCGGTTACCGCGCCGGCCAAGCCCCGTCCCGCGTACATCCCTCGTTCGAGCCGCAACGTCGACGCGTGGTGGCCCGCGATCGCAGCCGGCGCGGAAGCGATCGTACTGACGCGAGCGGCTGCGGCGCGTTCATGAAGGAATACGGCGACCTGCTGCGCTCCGACCCCGTCTATGCGGACAAGGCGGGTCGCGTCACCACGCTCGCACGCAGCCGGAATCGATTGTCACCGCCGACGTTGGCTGCCAGACTCATCTGCACGACGCGGGCCGCACACCCGTGCGCCAATGGATCGAGCTCGTCGACAACCGGCTGGTCAACCGACCGCCGTTTCCGGAGGAACGCCATGCAAACGAAACCCGAACTCGAACTGGCCGACGCCGAGCGCATGCTCGCCACCGCCCGCGCGGAAGCGGAACGCCACGGCTGGGCCGTGTCGATCGCCGTCGTCGACGATGGCGGCCATCTGCTCGCCTTCGCGCGGCTGAACGGCGCCTCGCCGGCCAGCAGCACCATTGCGCAGGACAAGGCGCGCGCGGCGGCGCTCGGCCGTCGCGAGACGAAGGCGTATGAAGATATGATCAACGGTGGCCGCACCGCGTTTCTGAGCGCGCCGCTGTCGGGGTTGCTCGAAGGCGGCGTGCCGGTCACGGTCGGCGGCCAGATCGCAGGCGCGATCGGTGTGTCTGGCGTAAAGTCCGAACAGGACGCGCAGATCGCCCGCGCCGGTACACAGAGCGTCGCGGAATAACCAGCCAAACCGCGCGCATTTTCCCCGGGAGGATTCACGATGATCGACCAAGCAGGACTGCAAGTCGCGCCAGCGCTAAGCCAGTTCATTGAAAACGAAGCGCTGCCGGGCACCGGCATCGACAAGGCCGCGTTCTGGAGCGGTTTCTCGGCGCTGGTGCACGACCTCGCGCCGCGCAACCGCGAGCTGCTCGCCGAACGCGACCGCCTGCAGCAGGAACTCGACGCGTGGCATCGCGCGCACCCCGGCCCGGTACGCGACCATGCCGCGTATCGCGCGTTCCTCGAAAAAATCGGCTACCTCGTGCCGGTCCCGTCGAACGTCGCGGCAGCCACCGCGAACGTCGACAGCGAGATCGCCACGCAGGCCGGCCCGCAGCTCGTCGTGCCGCTGTCGAACGCACGCTATGCGCTGAACGCCGCGAACGCACGCTGGGGCAGCCTGTACGACGCGCTGTACGGCACCGACGCGCTGCCGGAAGACGGCGGCGCCGAACGCACCGCGGCCTACAACCCGACGCGCGGCCAGCGCGTGATCGACTACGCGCGCAATGTGCTCGACAACGCGGCGCCGCTCGCGAGCGGCTCGCACCGCGACGCGCTGCGCTACCGCGTGCAGGACGGCCAGCTCGCGGTCGAAACCGCGCAGGGCGTCGTGCACCTCGCGCAGCCGGCGCAGTTCGTCGGCTATCAAGGCGCGGCCGATGCGCCGTCCGCGATCCTGCTGAAGCACAACGGCCTGCACCTCGAGATCCAGATCGATGCGTCGACCCCGATCGGCCGCGCCGATCTCGCGAACGTGAAGGACGTCGTGCTCGAAGCCGCGGTCAGCACGATCATCGACTGCGAGGATTCGGTCGCGGCGGTCGACGCCGACGACAAGGTCCAGCTCTACCGCAACTGGCTCGGCCTGATGCAGGGCACGCTGGTCGAGGAAGTCGCGAAGGGCGGCAAGACCTTCACGCGCCGCCTGAACGCCGATCGCGAGTACACGACGCCGGCCGGCGGCACGCTGTCGCTGCACGGCCGCTCGCTGCTGTTCGTGCGCAACGTCGGCCACCTGATGACCAACGGCGCGGTGCTCGACCGCGACGGTAACGAAATTCCGGAAGGGATTCTCGATGGCGTCGTCACGACGCTGTGCGCGCTGCACGACCTGAAGGCCAAGCGCAACTCGCGCACGGGCTCGATCTACATCGTGAAGCCGAAGATGCACGGGCCGGTCGAAGTCGCGTTCGCCGACACGCTGTTCGCGCGCATCGAAGATCTGTACAACCTGCCGCGCAACACGCTGAAGATGGGCATCATGGACGAGGAGCGCCGCACCAGCGTGAACCTCGCCGCGTGTATCGCGGCAGCGGCCGCGCGCGTCGCGTTCATCAACACCGGCTTCCTCGACCGCACCGGCGACGAGATGCATACCGCGATGGAAGCGGGCCCGATGATCCGCAAGGGCGACATGAAGTCGTCGGCGTGGATCCAGTCGTACGAGCGCAACAACGTGCTCGCGGGCCTGTCGGCCGGCCTGCGCGGCCGCGCGCAGATCGGCAAGGGCATGTGGGCGATGCCGGACCTGATGCATGCGATGCTCGAGCAGAAGATCGCGCATCCGCGCGCCGGCGCGAACACCGCCTGGGTGCCGTCGCCGACCGCCGCGACGCTGCACGCGCTGCACTACCACCTCGTCGACGTGCAGGCCGTCCAGCAGGAACTCGAGAAGACACCGTACGCGAGCGAGCGCGACGCGCTGCTCGAAGGGCTGCTGACCGTGCCGGTCGTCGAGCGTGCCGCGTGGAGCGAGGCCGAGATCCTGAGCGAGGTCGAGAACAACGCGCAGGGCATCCTCGGCTACGTCGTGCGCTGGGTCGAACAGGGCGTCGGCTGCTCGAAGGTGCCGGACATCCACGACGTCGGCCTGATGGAAGATCGCGCGACGCTGCGCATTTCGAGCCAGCACATCGCGAACTGGCTGCGCCACGGCGTGATCACCGAGGCGTTCGTGCTCGACGTGTTCAAGCGGATGGCCCGCGTCGTCGACCAGCAGAACGCCGGCGATCCGAACTATCGCCCGATGGCGCCCGGCTACGACCAGTCGACCGCGTTCAAGGCCGCGTGCGCGCTCGCGCTGCAAGGCACGTCGCAGCCGAGCGGCTATACCGAGCCGCTGCTGCATCGGTTCCGGCTCGCGTTCAAGGCGCAGCAGCACGGCGCATAAACCTGCGCAGGCAGGCGCGTCCCGCATGCCGGAATGCCGGTTGTACACCGGCCTCGCGAAACGGGCAGCCTCACGGCTGCCCGTTTTTCATATTCGCGTTCACCCGATCGTTGAAACCGATAATCGGCGCCTATCGCCGGCTTTCGCGTGCGACGGTCCGCCGATCGTTAATTCGCCGTTTCCGCGGCCGTATGGCGCCCCGCCTTCCGCCGCGCCGCAAAGCCTTGCGGGGCAACGCTTCCCCCGATATTTGCAAGCCCGGGATTACACCATAATTTGACCCCGATCAACCCGACGCAACATTTTCCGCGCATGCAAACACGCGCGTTATACTCCGTGGAATTCGCATCGCGCGATTCATCGGATCGTCGAATTGCAGTAGACGTTTACCTATGAATATAGGGTTTATCCGGCCGCGATCGTCGATAATCGGTGCCCGTTTTCTCAGCTGAACGGAGGGCTGGTACGGGCAGGGCTGCGCACCGGATCGCCACCGGTAGTCATACGAACAATCGCATCGGCCCGCCGCCCGGCGACGATGCCCCCGATCCACGGACCATGGCCGAAACCGACTACGCAATGCCCAGCGAATCCGGCCTGACGAGCCGTGTCGCCGCTCATCTGCGCCGGTTCCTCCTGCCGCACCTGATCTTCTATACGGGGCTGCTGATCGCGCTGATCCTGCTGCTCCTGTGCGGGATCGTGCTGTACGAAGGCCGTATCGATGCGCGCGACCGCTCGCGCAGCATGCAGCAGAACCTCGCGCTGATGGCGTCGTGGGACATCGAACGCAACATCGAGATCTATTCGCTGTCGCTGCAGGCGGTGGTCGAAGGCGCGAACGACCCCGAAGTCACCAGGCTGCCGATGCCGCTGCGCCGCCAGGTGCTGTTCGACCGTGCGACGACGGCCAAGTACCTCGGCGGCATCTACGTGCTCGACGCGAAGGGCGACATCGCGGTCGACGGCAAGAGCGACGTGCCGCGCAAGGCCAACTTCGGCAACGAGCCGTACTTCACCGTGCACCGCGCCCGCCCCGACGTCGGCCTGTACGTCAGCGATCCGTATCATTCCCGGCTGCGCGGGGGCTCGCCGAGCATCGCGCTGAGCCGGCGGATCACGCGGCCCGACGGGTCGTTCGGCGGCGTCGCGGTGATGTCGATCCGGCTCGAATATTTTCAGAACCTGTTCTCGCGCCTGTCGCTCGGCGATCGCGGTTCGGTTGCGCTGATCAACACGGACGGCAAGATGGTCGCGCGCGAGCCGTACGACCCCAAGATCGTCGGCCGCGACATCAGCCGCGCGAGCACGTTCCGGCAATTCATGACCGCCAGCGAAGGCAGCTTCGCCGATACCGCATCGATCGACGGCGTGCGGCGCCTGTACGTGTTCCGGCACCTCGACGGCCTGCCGCTCATCGTCATGGTCGCGCGCTCGGAAGCGGACACCTACGCCGCGTGGTACGACCGTGCGATCCCGATCGGCTCCGCGATGGTCTTGCTCGCGATCGGCTTCGTCGGCCTGTCGCTGCTGCTCGACGTGCAGCTGCGCAAGCGCCACCGCGCGGAAACCGAGCTGCAGGCGCTCGCGCGCACCGACGGCCTGACGGGCCTCGACAACCGCCGGATGCTCGACGTCACGCTCGCGCGCGAATGGCGCCGCGCCGCACGTTCGCAACATGCGTTGTCGCTGCTGTTCATCGACGTCGATTACTTCAAGCACTACAACGACACGCAGGGCCACCAGGCCGGCGACGACGCACTCGCCGCGGTCGGCCACTGCATCGCCGGATGCCTGCGCCGGCCGGCCGACTATGCGGCGCGCTACGGTGGCGAGGAATTCGTCGTGGTGCTGCCGGACATCGACACGGACGGCGCGGTGACGATCGCCGAAACGATCCGCACGGGCATCCTCGATCTCGGCATCCGGCACGACGCCGGCACGGTCGGCCGGCTGACGGTGAGCATCGGCGTGACGACCAGCTATCCCGAGCGCGACGACAACATCCAGGCCGCGCTGAAGCTGGCCGACGAGGCGTTGTACCGGGCGAAGGAAGGCGGGCGCAACCGCATCGTCGTACAGGCAGCCACGTCGCCGGACGATCTCGAGTCGCGGCAGGCCTGAGCGTACGGACAGCGGCGGGGCCGCCGCCGTCCGCGTGCAAAATCACCGACAATATCGGCTCGATACGCCACCGCGCCGCCGCGCGGCCGATGCGCGCGGCCAGCCGGCGCCTGACCGGCCGCACCCGTTCGCGGCCGCTTCGCACCACCATGAGACTCAAGGCAAAGATCTTCCTTCTGGCCATCGTGCCGTTCCTGCTCGCGATCGCCGGCATCGGCTTCGGCGTGCGCCAGCAGGCGACGTCGCTCGCGCGCACCCAGCACGCGACGATCCAGGCCGCGTACCTGTCGAGCAAGGAAGTCGAGCTGAAACACTACGTCGAGCTCGCGACGAGCGCGATCATGCCGCTCTACGACGCGAGCGGCCGCAATGCGCGCGACGATGCGCTGCTGCGCACCCAGGCGCTCGCGATGCTGCAGAAGATGGATTTCGGCCCCGACGGCTATTTCTTCGTGTACGACCTGCACGGCAATTCGCTGATGCATCCGCGCGAGCCCGAGCGCGTCGGCCACAACTTCTGGTCGATGCGCGACCCGCAGGGCGCGCTAACGATCCAGAAGCTGATCGGCGCGGCATCGCACGGCGGCGGCTACGTGCGCTACGCCTGGCAGCGGCCGTCGACGGGCCGCGTCGCGCCGAAGCTCGGCTATGTCGTCGCGCTCGAGCGCTGGGGCTGGATGGTCGGCACCGGCATCTATCTCGACGACGTCGATACCGCACTGCAGCGCATCGACGCGCGCGCGTCCGCGAACATCGAACGCACGATGAGCTGGCTCACCGCGATCGCGCTCACCGGCGCGGCGGCGATCGCCGTGTGTGCGTTGGTGCTGAACGTCAGCGAGTCGCGCAGCGCCGATGCGAAGCTCAAGCTGCTCGCGCAGCGCGTCGTCGAATCGCAGGAGCAGGAGCGCGCGCGGCTGTCGCGCGAACTGCACGACGGGATCAGCCAGATGATGGTGTCCGCGAAGCTGATGCTCGAATCGGCGCTCGCACGCTTCGAGCGCGGCACGTCGCGCGTGCCCGAAGCCGAGCAGGCGCTCGCGTCGGGCGTCGGGCGGCTCGGCGACACGCTGCGCGAGGTCCGGCGCATCTCGCATGCGCTGCGGCCGTCGATGCTCGACGATCTCGGCCTCGCGGCCGCGCTCGAGCAACTCGTGCGCGAACTCGGCGCCGAAAGCGGCATCGACATCGGCTATACGCAGGTCGCGCACAGCGGCACGCAGCCGCTGCCCGAAGCCGTCAACACCGCGCTGTTCCGGATTGCACAGGAAGCGCTCAGCAACATCGTGCATCATGCGCGGGCGTCGCGCGCGGCCGTCACGCTCGACGTCGGCGCGCACACCGTCACGCTGACGATCGCCGACAACGGCTGCGGCTTCGACGCCGAACGCTCGCAGGCCGACGTGCGCCACGGCATCGGCCTGCGCAACATGCGCGAACGCCTCGACGCACTCGGCGGCACGCTGACGATCACGTCGCAGGTCGGCCACACGATCGTCGCCGCGAGCGTGCCGCTGCCCGGCGCGGCGTGACGACGCGCCCCATCACAGGAGACTTTCACGCATGAGCGCCCCCGATACCGCCCGGCCCGCTGCCCGACTGCTGCTCGTCGACGATCACCCGCTCGTGCGCGACGGCTTGCGGATGCGGCTGGAAGCGGCCGACCTGTCGGTGGTCGGCGAGGCCGGCAACGCGGACGAGGCGCTCGCGCTCGCCGAGTCGCTCGAACCCGATCTCGCGCTGATGGACGTCGGCATGAACGGAATGAACGGCATCACGCTCGCGGGCGTGTTTCATGAGCGGTTTCCGGGCATCCGCGTGCTGATGCTGTCGATGCACGACAACATCGAATACGTGACGCAGGCGGTGCGCGCCGGCGCGAGCGGCTACCTGCTGAAGGATTCGCCCGCAAGCGAGATCGTCCGCGCGATCGGCGCGGTGCTGGCCGGGCAGACGTTCTTCAGCGAAGGGCTGGCCGCGCGGATGATCCAGGCCAGCGCGACCGCATCGCCGCTGGACCGCTTGACGCCGCGCGAGCGCGACATCCTCGACGCGCTGGCCGAAGGGCTGTCGAGCAAGCAGATCGCGCAACAGACGGGGCTGTCGGTGCGCACGGTCGAGACGCATCGGCTCAACCTGAAGCGCAAGCTGGAGATCGAAGGGCAGGCCGAGCTGATCAAGTTCGCGGTCGAGCATCGGCGGCGGTAGGCGCGCCTGCCGCACCGATTCGCAACGAAAAAGGCGATCGGCCGAAACGCCGCCTCATTCCGGTTCCGGCTGCGAAGGCGTCACGCACGATACGGCCGTTCGCGGCTCCTTTTCACGCCGCATCGTCAACATCACCACGACCGCCATACTGAGGATCCCGGAACACAGGATCGCGATCGAAAACCCGTGCGTCATCGCATCCCGATACGCGCCGAGCATGTCAGGTCGCCCAGCCACGAACACGTGCTCCATCACTGCCTGCCGCGCGAGCGTATCCGCTTGCGCACTGCCCGCCACGTGCATCGCCACCGTCATCCGGTGCAACGCGCCCACGCTCATCATGCTGCCGAGCACCGCGATGCCCAGGCTCATCCCGGTCTGGCGCAACGCGTTCATCGTCGCCGACGCCATGCCCGCGCGCTCCGCCGGCGCCAGCTCCATCACGGTCATGCCGGTCGCCGGCACCGCGAGCCCCATGCCGACGCCGAGCAGCGCCAGCACCACGCCGAGCGCCGCATAGGGGGTTGCCGCACCGAAGCCGGCCATCACCGCGAGCATCGCGCCGATCAACCCGTACCCGGCCACCATCAGCGCGCGCAACGGGATACGCGCCGCGATGCGCCCGAACAGCATCGACGTGATCGCCGTCATCACAAACTGCGGCATCAGTTGCCACCCGGCTGCGGCGGGCGCACGGCCCTGCGCCTGCTGCAGGAACAACGACAGGAAGAACAGGCTGCTGTACCCCGAGAACCCGAGCACGAACGACGCGAGATTCGCGCGCACCAGCCGCCGGTCGCGAAACAGCCACACCGGCAACAGCGGCCGCGCGACACGCGTTTCGACACGGACGAATACGACGAACGCCACCGCCGCGCCCGCCAGCGGCGCCAGCACCTTCACGTGCGAGGTGCCGGCTTCGCCGATGCCGATCAGCCCGTAGGTCAGCAGGCCGAGCCACGCCACGCTCAGCACCTGCCCGAACGGATCGAACGCCGCATGCTCCGGATGCCGCCGCTCCGGAATGCCCCAGGCGCCGAGCAGCACGGCAACGATACCGATCGGCACGTTGACGAGAAAGATGTCCTGCCATCCGCCATGCTCGACGAGCAGGCCGCCCAGCAGCGGCCCGACGATCAGCGCGAGCGCGCTGAACGCCGACCACCCGCCGATCACGCGGGCGCGTTCGCGCGCGTCGGGAAACGCATGGGTGAGGATCGGCATCGCACCGGGAATCAGCAACGCGCCGGCGAGCCCCTGGATCGCGCGGCCAGCCAGCAGCGGCTCGATCCGGCCCGCACACGCGCAGACGATCGACCCGGCCGTGAACAGGATCACGCTGGCGAGCCACACGCGCTTGTGACCATAGCGGTCACCGAGCGGGCCGGCCGACAGCATGAATGCGGACAGCGCGAGCGCGTACGCGTTGACGACCCACTGCAGGCCGCCGATATCGGTATCGAGCGCCGTCTGCAGCGTCGGTAACGCAACGTTGACGATGCTGATGTCCAGCGTGGCGAGAAAGGTGCCCAGACACGCGGCCAGAACGAGTGCGGCACGACGGTAACGAGACATGGCGGTCGGCCCGCGGCGGGCCTGTCAATGAGAATGCTTCTCATCTTATATATCGACTGACCGTCGGTCAATTAACTACGTTGGCCGTAAACGAGGTGCTGGCCTAAACTGCGGGCTTTGCATGAACGGGCGTCGAGCCGCGCGATGACGGACAGGACCAAGACAGGGATCAGGACAGGGAAAGACGACGGGGCGGCGGGCAAGCCGCGCACGAAGCCGGCGGAAGTCCGCCTCGAAGAGCTGATGGCCGCGGCCGAGACGCTGTTCCTCGCGCAGGGCGTCGAGGCGACGACCATCAGCGAGATCGTCGAGCACGCGCAGGTCGCGAAGGGCACGTTCTATCACTACTTCGAATCGAAGGCCGACATGCTCGCGGCGCTCGCGCAGCGCTACACGGCATCCTTCCTCGACCAGTTGCAGCACGCGGTGAACGGGTGCGACGCCGACGACTGGCTCGCGCGCCTGCGTGCGTGGATCCGCGCCAGCATCGAAATCTACGCGGCGACTTATCGCACGCACGACATCGTCTACACGAACCATCATCACCACGATCGCGAGAATGCCGACAAGAACGCGATCCTCGAGCAGCTCGGTGCGATTCTCGACGGTGGCGTCCGGGCCGGCGCCTGGCGGCTCGCGCACCCGCCAGTCACCGCGCTGCTGATCTACGCCGGCGTGCACGGCGCGACCGACCACATCATCGCGTCGCCGGAAACGGATCGCGCCGCGTTCGTCGATGCGGTGGTCGACGATTGCCTGCGGATGCTCGGTGTCGGCACATAGCGGCAATCCACTCGCCGCCATGAAAAAAGGGCGCCCGAGGGCGCCCTTCCTGCATTCGGACCACGGCCTTGCAACAGCCGTCAGTTCGTCCGCGAATTGTGTTTCTGCAGATACGCGATCAGGCCGTCGATCCCGCCCGTCGCGAGCTGGCTCTTGAATTGACCCTGATAGACCTGGATCAGCCACGCACCCGACATGTCGATGTCGTAGATCTTCCAGTCGTTGCCGACCTTGCCGAGACGATAGCCGACCGACTGGCTGTCGCCCGGCGTCGTCACCGTCGATTGCACGAGCGCGTCCGCGCCCGACGCGCCGCCCGGCTTGAACGAGAACTTCGCGTCCTGGTTGCCGAGCTGCGCGAGCGACGCGGCGTAGGTGCGCGTCATCAGCAAGCGGAACTGCTTGTACAGTTCCTGCTGCTGTTGCGGCGTGGCCTGCTTCCACGCGTCGCCGACCGCGATGCGGGTCGTGCGCTCGAAGTTGGTCACGGGCAGGAAGCGCTGCTCGACGACCTGCGTGATCTTCGCCATGTCGCCGCCGCGCGCGGCCGGATCGGCCTTCATCGCATTGACGGTACCCTCGACCGCCGTGCGGACGACATCGACCGGCGCGCTCTGCGCGAAAGCGGAAACCGACACGGCGGCCGCCGCGACGAAAGCAAACAGATGACGTTTCATACGAATTTCGCACTCGATGGGAAAAAACGGCCGGCTCTTTGCATCGGCCGGTGGAGCAAAGTATACCGGGCCTGACGCCCCGTTGCCGCGCGGTGACCGACTGTTACCTTTCAGCGCCGTTTGTCACAGGCCCTTGGCGGCGTGTCGACGCATCGCCGTGGCGATTATGTAAATATCCCCATACAAATGGGCCGGCTGCGCGATCCGATTGCCACGCCGGTAGCAAATATCCTTCCCGCCCCGATTCTCTGCAACGTCACGACCGTCGCCGCGCCGCGCCGGTATACTTGGCTACTTTGCCCTAGCCAGCCGCTCCCCACCGCCACATGGTGACATCTCTCATCGTCCGACTCGTTGCGTGGTCGGTGCGCCGCCCCGTCTGGGTCGTCGTCCTGTCGCTCGTCATCGCCGCCTTCAGCGGCGTCTACGTCGCGCAGCATTTCAAGATCAACACCGACATCAGCAAGCTCGTCGATGCGGAGCCGCAATGGGCCGCACTGAGCAAGGCGGTCGACAACGCGTTCCCGCAACGCAACGGCACGATCCTCGCCGTCGTCGAGGCACCCGCGCCCGAATTCGCGACTGCCGCCGCGCATGCACTCACCGAAGCGCTGCGCAAGGACGCCGATGCCGGCCGTATCGGCCCGGTCGCCGAACCGGGCGGCGGGCCGTTCTTCGAGCACAACGGGCTGCTGTTCCTGTCGCCGCAGGAGGTCTCCGATACGACCGCGCAGCTCGCGAGCGCCCGCCCGCTCGTCAACGAACTCGCGAAGAACCCGAGCCTCACCGGGCTCGCCACCACGCTGTCCACCACGCTCGGCCAGCCGCTGCTGACCGGCCAGGTGAAGCTGCCCGCGATGGCGAAGCTGCTCGCGCGCAGCGCCGCGACGGTCGACGACGTGCTGGCCGGCAAGCCGGCCGCGTTCTCGTGGCGCGCGCTGGTCGACAACGACGCGGCGCGGCAGCCCGCGCGCGCGTTCGTCACCGTTCAGCCGGTGGTCAACTACGGCGCGCTGAAGGCCGGCGCGGCAACGAGCCAGGTGATCCGCGACGCGGCCCGGTCGCTCGAGCTCGACAAGCGCTACGGCGCGGCCGTGCGCCTGACCGGCGAACAACCGCTCGCCGACGACGAATTCGCGTCGGTCGAAGACGGCGCCGCACTCAACGGCGTACTCACGCTGCTCGCCGTGCTCGTGATCCTGTGGCTCGCGCTGCGCTCGAAGCGGATGATCGGCTCGGTGCTCGTCACGCTGTTCGTCGGCCTCGTCGTGACGGCCGCGCTCGGCCTCGCGATGGTCGGCTCGCTGAACATGATCTCGGTCGCGTTCATGGTGCTGTTCGTCGGCCTCGGCGTCGATTTCTCGATCCAGTACGGCGTGAAGTATCGCGAGGAACGCTTCCGCGACGAGCGCATCGATCACGCACTGATCGGCGCCGCGCATTCGATGGGCATGCCGCTCGCGCTGGCCACGGCGGCCGTCGCGGCGAGCTTCTTCTCGTTCATCCCGACCGCGTATCGCGGCGTGTCCGAGCTCGGTCTGATCGCGGGCGTCGGGATGTTCGTCGCGCTGCTGACCACGCTCACGCTGCTGCCGGCGCTGCTGCGCCTGTTCGCGCCGCCGGGCGAATCGAAGACGCCGGGTTTCCCGTGGCTCGCGCCCGTCGACGATTACCTCGATCGCCATCGCAAGCCGATCCTGATCGGCACGCTCGCGGTCGTGATCGGCGCGCTGCCGCTGCTCGCGTTCCTGCATTTCGACTTCAACCCGCTGCACCTGAAGGACCCGAACAGCGAATCGATGGCGACGCTGCTCGCGCTGAAGGATTCGCCGGAAGCCGCCGTCAACGACGTCACGCTGCTCGCGCCGTCGCTCGCGCAGGCCGATGCGGTCGCGAAGCGCCTCGACGCGCTGCCCGAAGTCGGCCGCACGACCACGCTGTCGACCTTCATCCCGGCCGACCAGCCGGCCAAGCGCGCGGCGATCGCCGCGGCCGCGAGCGAACTGCTGCCCGCGCTGACACAGCCGGCCGCGCCGCCCGCGACCGACGCGCAACGCGTGGCCGCGCTCAAGCGCGTGTCGGATCTGCTGAGCTATGCAGCCGAAGATCACCCGGGCCCGGGCGCAGCGGCCGCGCAGCACCTGTCCGCGTCGCTCGCGAAGCTTGCCGCCGCCGACAGCGCGACGCGCGACCGTGCCGAGCGCGCATTCTCCGATACGCTGCGCATCGCGCTCAACCAGCTCGCCGCGCTGCTGCAGCCGCAAGACATCACGCGCGAATCGCTGCCGCCGCAGATCGTGCGCGACTGGGTCGCGCCGGACGGCCACGCGCTCGTGCAGATCTCGCCGAAGGTGCCGAAGGGCGTCGATCCGAACGACGACACGATGCTGCGCCGTTTCGCCAAGGCCGTGAAGGCCGCGGAACCGGGTACGACCGGCGGGCCGATCTCGATCCTGCATTCGGCCGACACGATCATCAACGCGTTCCTGCACGCGGCGATGTGGTCGATCATCTCGATCACGGTCCTGCTGTGGGTCACGTTGCGCCGCTTCGGCGACGTGCTGCGCACGCTCGTGCCGCTGCTCGTGTCGGGCATCGTGACGCTCGAGATGTGCGTCGTGCTCGGCATGTCGCTGAACTTCGCGAACATCATCGCGCTGCCGCTGATGCTCGGCGTCGGCGTCGCGTTCAAGGTGTATTTCGTGATGGCGTGGCGCGCGGGGCAGACGGGCCTGCTGCATTCGAGCCTCACGCACGCCGTGCTGTTCAGCGCCGCGACGACGGCAACCGCCTTCGGCAGCCTGTGGCTGTCGCACCATCCGGGCACGTCGAGCATGGGCAAGCTGCTCGCGCTGGCCCTGACCTGTACGCTGATCGGCGCCGTGGTGTTCCAGCCCGTCCTGATGGGCAAACCGCGCGTCAAGCGCGCCAAGAACCAATCGCAAGGAATCAATGAATAAGGTGCGAATCATTGCGGCGACCGTCGCCGCCAGCGCGGTGCTGACCGGCTGCGCGACGGGACCGAACCGCAACCCCAACGACCCGCTCGAGCCGATGAACCGGGCGATGTACAAGTTCAACGACACGGTCGACACGAACATCGCCCAGCCGATCGCGAAGGGCTACCAGAAAGTCACGCCGACGCCGGTGCGCACCGCGATCAGCAACTTCTTCTCGAACCTCGGCGATCTCGGCAACATGGCCAACAACCTGCTGCAGTTGCGCATCACCGATGCGACGCAGGATTTGATGCGCGTGGCGATGAACTCGCTGTTCGGCGTCGCCGGCCTGATCGACATCGCGACGCCGGCCGGGCTGCCGAAGCATCACCAGGATTTCGGGCTGACGATGGCGCGCTGGGGCATGCCGTCCGGCCCGTACCTCGTGCTGCCCGTGTTCGGGCCGAGCACGATCCGCGATGGCGTCGGCCGCGCGGTGGACGTGCGCTTCAACCTGCTGAACTACATCGAGCCGGCCGCGCGCAATCCGATGTACATCGCGCAGTTCATCAGCGCGCGTTCCGACCTGCTCGGCGCGACCGACCTGCTGAAGCAGGCCGCGCTCGATCCGTATTCGTTCGTGCGCGACGCGTACCTGCAGCAGCGCAAGTCGCTCACGTATCACGGCCAGTCGGCGTCGGCCGCGGCGCCGAACTACGCGGAGCCGGGTGAAGCCGGTGCAGTGCCGGCGGCCACGCCGACCATGCCGGGCGGCTTGCCGAACTATGAGGACCCGGGCGATGCGGGCGGCACACCCGGCGGCGCATCGGGCGCGGCGCCGAACAATGCACCGGCCGCGCCGGGATTGCCGCAGTACGACGATCCGGGCGCGGATAGCGCGATGCCGGCGAGTGCGCCTGCCGCGACACCGGTCGCTGCGTCGGCTGCTGCACCCGCAGCTGCGTCGGCGGGAGCGACGACAGCGCCGGCTGCCAACGGCGCGCCGATCGCGCCGGCGATGCCGACGCTGCCCGCGAGCAGTCCCGCCGCGCAGTAACGCCGCGCAGTAACGCCGCAACGGCGTCCGCGCAAAAACAAAGAGCGCTGCATGATGCAGCGCTCTTTGTTTTTGCGCGCGAAACGGCAGACCGAAAAGCGGGAAAGAAGGGTAGCGGCGTGTGTCTGCTCAGACGATCCGCATCGCCCCCGCACGCCCAAACGCATGCCGCGCCTGAATCAGCGTCGTGCGCGCTGCGCGCGCATCGCTGGCAACTTGCAGCAGCGGCCCGAGCTGCGACGGCTGCTTCAGCAGTTCGCGCAGGATCGGCAGGATCGCCGTGCTGCCGTCGTCGCGCAGGCCGGCCGTCGCTGCGCTCGGCAGCGTGCGCCACGCCGGATCGACGATCGCGCGGCACACCGCGAACGGCACGCCGCGTGCAGCCGCGAAGGCCGCCGCGATATGCGACTCCATGTCGACGGCCAGCGCGCCCTTCGCGTGATGCAGCGCCGCCTTGTCCTGTTCGCTGACGACCGGCGCGCCGACGGCCGCGATCGTGCCGCGCGTGACGCGCGCCCACACCGGCGTGTCGTGCAGCGCGGCGACGAGCCGCGTGCTCCAGCCCGCGTCGGTCTCCACGCGACCGAACGGCCCGTCGATCGCGTTCGCGATCACGAGCGCACCGGGCGCGAGATCCGGTGCGAGCCCGCCCGCCGTGCCGAAGCTGACGATGCCCGCGCAACCGCGCGAAGTCGCTTCGGTCAGCGCCCGCTCGAGCCGGTCGGCCCGCGCGGCGAACACGGCCTCGACGCCTTCACCGCGCGCGATGCGCGCCTCGAACGCCATCCCGGTCACCGCGATGATGGGCAATACGCCGTCGTGCTGCGTCGTCGCCACGCGTTACATCCCGACCGTCACGCGCGTCGCGTTCGCGCGCTTCAGGTTGCGGTAGCGCGCCAGCGCCCACAGCGGGAAGAACTTGCGATAACCGTGGTAGCGCAGGTAGAACACGCGCGGGAAGCCCGTTGCCGTGAAGCGCGTCTCGTCCCACAGCCCTTCTTCGTTCTGCTGAGCGACGAGGTAGTCGACGCCGCGCGCCACGGCCGGGTTGTTCACTTCGCCGGCCGCCATCAGGCCGAGCAGCGCCCAGGCCGTCTGCGACGCCGTGCTCGGCGCCTGCTCGTAACCGCGGTAGTTCAGCTTGTAGCTGTCGCCGTCCTCGCCCCAGCCGCCGTCCTTGTTCTGGATCGACAGCAGCCACTGCGCGGCGCGCTTCATGCGCGGGTCGTCCGGCGTCAGGCCGGCCGCATTCAGCGAGCACAGCGCCGTCCACGTGCCGTACACGTAGTTCATCCCCCAACGGCCGTACCAGCTGCCGTCCGGCTCCTGTTCCTTCAGCATGTAGTCGAGCGCGCGGCGGGCCGGCTCGCTGTTCAGCGGCGTCTCGCCGAGCTGCGACAGCATCGACAGGCAGCGGCCCGACACGTCGGCCGTCGGCGGATCGAGCAGCGCGCCGTGATCGGAGAACGGGATGTTGTTCAGGTAGTACTGCGTGTTTTCCGGTTCGAACGCGCCCCAGCCGCCGTCGCTGCTCTGCATGCCGACGACCCATTCGCGCGCCCGCGCCATCGATTCGCGATACGTGTCCGATTGCTTGAGCTTTTGCGCGCGATCCATCGCCATCACGACCACGGCCGTATCGTCGACGTCAGGGTAGTGCGCGTTCGCGTACTGGAACGCCCAGCCGCCGGGCCGCACGTTCGGGCGGCGCGAGATCCAGTCGCCGCGCACGTCGAGGATCTGCAGCGGGCGCAGCCATTCGAGGCCGCGCAGCACGGCTTCCTCGGCACGCGCATCGCCGGTCTCGAGCAGCGCATGCGCGACGAGCGACGTATCCCACACGGGCGACAGGCACGGCTGGCAATACGCCTCGTCGTCGTGCACGACGAGCAGCTTCTCGAGCGCCTTGCGCGCGATCGCACGGTTCGGATGATCTTCCGCATAGCCGAGCACGTCGTACATCATCACCGCGTTGGCCATCGCCGGATAGATCGCGCCGAGGCCGTCCTCGCCGTTCAGGCGCTCGTCGACGAACGACACGGCCTGACGGATCGCGCGTTCGCGCGTATAGCTCGGGAACAGGCCGTCGACCGCGCGCAGCGCATGGTCGACCACGCGGAAAAACGCGAACCAGCCCGCGCTCTGATGGCCCTGGCGCGGCAGCAGCCCGGCGTTGACGGGCGGATCGATGAACAGCTCGTCGATGCGCACGCCGCGCGGGTTCTTCGCGAGCGGACGCTTCGCGTTCAGCACGAGCAGCGGCACGATCACGGTGCGCGCCCAGTACGACACCTTCGACAGGTGGAACGGGAACCACTGCGGCAGCAGCATGATCTCGACCGGCATCATCGGCACCGCGCGCCACGGAATCGCACCGTACAGCGCGAGCTGGATGCGCGTGAACACGTTCGACATCTCGGCGCCGCCCATCGCATGGATGGCACGGCGCGCGCGCTGCATGTGCTCGGCGTTCTCGTCGTCGCCGATCACCTTCAGCGCGAAATACGCCTTCACGCTCGCGCTGATGTTCGGCGCGCCGTCGGTGAACAGCGGCCAGCCGCCGTCGGCCTGCTGGATGCGGCGCAGATACTTGCCGATCTTCTGTTCGAGCTCGAGGTTCGGCGTCTCGCCAAGATAGTGGACGAGCAGCACGTATTCGGCGGGAATCGTCGAATCCGCCTCGAGTTCGTAGACCCAGTGGCCATCCGCTTGCTGCGCGGCGAGCAGCGCGTCGGTCGCACGCGCGACAGCCGCGTCGACGCCGGCCGGCACGGCGCCGGCGGACAAGGTAGCCATTTCGGTGAGATCGTTCATCGGTCCCTCTCTTTATTGCGTCTGGAGCACGTCCGCGGCCAGCTGGCCGGAACGGATCGCGCCCTCGATCGTGGCGGGCAAGCCGGTGGCAATCCAGTCGCCCGCGAGTACAAGATTGGTCCAGCGCGTACGCACGGCCGGACGTTTCATTTCCTGCGACGGCACCGCCGCAAAGCCCGCGCGCGGCTCGACGACGAGCTGCCACGCGGGAATGGTTTCCGGGTTCGCGCCGCTCACGCGCGCGACGTCTTCCCAGATGCGCCGCGCGAGCGTGTCGCGCGGCATGTCGAGCCAGCGACCCGCATCGCGGATCGTCGCCGCGAGCAGCCCGTCGCCGGTCCGCACTGCGTCGACGACGCCGTTGACGACGGTCGTCTGCAGCGGATTGCCGGTCGACGCGTCGACCGCGAAATACGCGGTCACGACCGCGCTGAACGTGTCGGGCGCCGCGAGTTCGGGCACGAGCGGCTGCGCGACCTCGGGCGGCACGGCCAGCACGACCGCGTCGCCCGGCGCGAGATCAATGCGCTCGCCGCCGATCGACACCGCATCGACCGCATTACCGTGCGCGCCGAATTCGAACGCGTCGAGCCGCGAATTCAGGCGGATCTGCGCGCCGCCGTACTGCAGCATCCGCAGCGCCGGTTCGACGAACGCGCTGCCGAGCCCGCGACGCGCGACGAGCGGGCGGCAGCCGGGGCCGCCCGCGGCAAACGCGCCGCGCAGCGCCGCGCGCGCCAGCTCGGCGCTTGCGTGGCGCGGCTCGATATTCAGCACCCCAAGGAAAAACGGCCGCAGCCAGCGATCCCACAGCACGCCGTCGCATCGCATCGTCTGCGCGAGCGAGCGGCCCGTGCGGGCGAACGCGAGCGGGGCGAGCGCGAGGTAGTCGAGCGGCGTCGTGCCCGGCGCGCGCGACGCGGCATCGAACAGCCACGACGGCCAGCGGCCGTTGCCGAAGCGCAGCGTCCAGCGCTGCTGCGACGCGACGTCCACGACCGGGCATTCAGCCAGCGCGGGCCCCGCGAGTTGATCGGCCGCGCCGATCGCGCGCAGGTAGCGCTGCGTCGCGGGCTGCCCCGCGAAAACCGTATGCAGCCCGCTGTCGAGCGTCGTGTTCAGCGTCCCGTCGAACCACGAGCGGCAGCGGCCGCCCGCGTGTGCATGCGCGTCGTGCAACACGATGCGGCGCCCGCGACGTTGCAGCTCGACCGCGGCAGACAGGCCCGCGAGTCCTGCGCCGATCACGTGGACGGTTCTGGGCATCGCCTCGGTCGACTCAGAACAGCGCGTAGCGCGCGGCGATCATCAGCATGCGCGCCTTCGGCTTGCGCAGCGGCGCGCGCGGCGCGGCAAAGCCGCGTGCGATCGCGGCCTCGAGAATGCAGCGATACGCGCCCGACATGATGCGCGGCGCCTTCACCTGCGCACGCGGGCAGGTGTCCATCACCGCATCGGCCTGGCAGAAGTGCTCGAGCGCGCGCTCGACGAGCGTCGCGCACACGCGCGGCAGCGCCGGATCGCGCACGATCGTCGCCGGATCGGTGATCGCGATGCCTTCGCGCGCGAGCAGCTCGCGCGGCAGGTAGCACCGGTTGATCGCCGCGTCGTCGTCGATGTCGCGCAGGATGTTCGTCAGTTGCAGCGCGCGGCCCAGGTGGTGCGACAGCGCGATCCCTTCGGCTTCCGGCATCCCGAAGATCCTCACCGATAGCCGGCCGGCCGCGCTCGCCACGCGATCGCAGAAGAGGTCGAGCGTCGGCTCGTCGGGCGCGCAGATATCTTCGGCCGCGTCCATCGCCATTCCGTCGATCATCGCGTGGAAATCGTCGCGCTGCAGGTTGAACGCGCGGATCTCGCGATCGAGCGCGACCAGGTGGCGCGGCGGCCGACCGGCGAAGCAGGCGTCGATGTCCGCGCGCCAGCGATTCAAGCCCGCGTTGCGCTCGGCGCGCGGCAGGTCGCTGTCGGCGATGTCGTCGACCGCGCGGCAAAACGCGTAGACCTGGAACATCGCATCGCGCTGCACGGCCGGCAGGATGCGCATCGCCAGATAGAAAGAACTGCCCGATGTGACGGCAGCGGCGTCGGTTTCTTGTTCGTCCACGACGGAATGGGAAACGGCCAAGACGAGCTCCACGGAGACACCCACGCGGGGCGATTGAAGAAGCCATGCCCGGCAGGGATGGTCAGGGCGTCGAATGCGTGCGGGATAGGCGAACGATCGACGCAGACAGGCACAAATTACCGGCCGGAAGCCGGAATTGGCCGAAAGTATAGCAATCTTTGAAGTTCGATGGCGGACACGCGCCATGTGTGGCGGGGTGTTGAGCGCCCTGGAGAGGGCGGCGCGGCCGGCCTCGGCGAACGGGCCTCGCGCGACGCGTCAGCCGTAGACGATGTCGCGCTGCAGATCGAGTGCGATGAGCCCCATTTCGCGTGTGAGCTGCAGCATCGAGCGGCGCTCGAGGCGCGAGCCCATGAAGCTCGTCACGCGGCCGTCGGGTTCGGCGGTGAACTGGAAAACCGCGCCGCCCGTACCGAACCACGCGCCCGGCACGTCGGGCGATTCCTGCCAGTCGATCTGCTCGAATACGCGCGCGATGCCCGCGCGCACCAGGTCGCCCGGGCCGATCGGCGGCGCGATGTCGCCGAGGTCGTCGAGCGAATAGGGGCCGGGTTTGTTCGGCTTCCGGTAGAAGAGATAGTCGACGTTCATGGGGCGCAATCGCAGGCAAAGCAACAAATTAGCGCGCTTCGGCACAAATTCAAATCGGATACCGACGAAATGTGGCCTGCGCGACACAAAGGGACGGATCGTTGCCGCCCGGGAAACGCGCCGCGCGATCGCGTTTCGATGGCGGCCGGTTCGTCTAAGATGACACCTTTCTCGAAAAATACGGACACCATGGAGACGAACGACAACGCCACCCCGCAGTCCGATCATCCCGTTTTCGTGCTCGTGCACGGCGCGTGGCATGGCGCGTGGTGCTACGCCCACGTGGCGGCCGCGCTGGCCGCGCGCGGCTACCTGTCGATCGCGCGCGACCTGCCCGCGCACGGCATCCATGCGCGCTTTCCCGCGTCGTACCTCGCCCGGCCGCTCGACAAGGACGCGTTCGGCGCCGAGCCGTCGCCGGTCGCGAACACGACGCTCGACGACTACGCGACGCAGGTGATGCAGGCCGTCGACGACGCGTACGCGCTCGGCCGCGGCAAGGTCGTGCTGGTCGGGCACAGCATGGGCGGCCTCGCGATCACGGCGGCAGCCGAACGTGCGCCGGAAAAGATCGCGAAGATCGTCTATCTCGCGGCCTTCATGCCCGCGTCGGGCGTGCCGGGCCTCGACTACGTGCGCGCGCCGGAAAACAAGGGCGAGCTGCTCGGCCCGCTGATGCTCGCGAGCCCGCGCGTGGCCGGTGCGCTGCGCGTCGATCCGCACAGCGGCGATGCCGCGTATCGCGAACTGATGAAGCGCGCGCTGTACGAAGACGTGCCGCAGGCCGACTTCGATGCGGTCGCGAACCTGATGAGCTGCGACGTGCCGGCCGCGCCGTTCGCGACCGCGATCCCGACGACCGCCGCCCGCTGGGGTGCGATCGACCGTCACTACGTCAAGTGCCTGCAGGATCGCGTGATCCTGCCCGCGCTGCAGCAGCGCTTCATCGACGAAGCCGACGCGTTCGCGCCCGGCAACCCGACCCACGTGCACCAGCTCGACAGCAGCCATTCGCCGTTCGTGTCGCAGCCGGCCGTGCTGGCCGGCGTGCTCGCCGACATCGCGAAAAGCTGAGCGGGGCGGGCGCGGTCAGTCAGCGTACGCGACCGACCGATCGCGCCCGAGCCGCTTCGCACGATAGAGCGCGGCGTCGGCCTCGTTGACGAGTACGTCGCAGGTCAGCGCGCCGGCTTTCGCGCAGGTGCCGCCCACGCTCGCCGTGACCGGCACGCTGACGCCCTCGGCATCGACCGGCATGCTGCCGATCGCCTCGCGCACCTTGTCGGCCACCCGCATCGCCTCGTCGAGATTCGTGCACGGCAGCAGCAGCGCGAATTCCTCGCCGCCGAAACGCCCGAACGTATCCTGCGCGCGCACGATCGACGCGACGCGGCGCGCGGTCTCGCGCAGCACGGCGTCGCCCGCCGCATGCCCGAAGCGGTCGTTGATCGTCTTGAAGTGGTCGAGGTCGAACAGCAGCACCGACAGGTCGCCGCCGTAGCGCTGCCAGCGCGCGAATTCGTCGCCGAGCCGCGCCTCGAAGAAGCGCCGGTTCGCGATGCCGGTCAGCCCGTCGCGGTTCGCGTGTTCGCGCAGCTTCGCGACCGCTTCCTCGCGCTCTCGTTGCATCACGCTCACGTGCGTGACGTCCGAGATCGTCACGCACACGGCCTCGACGTCGCGGCCGCGCGTGAGCGGCATGAACGTGCAGTCCTGCTGCATGTAGTCGACGCCGCCCGTGATCGGCCGGTCGTGCTCGAAGCGGAACAGATAGGGCCGCTGCTCCCACGAGCTGAACGCGAAGCTGCCCAGCTGGAACACGCTCTCGAGCTTGCGCGACAGCCACGCGCGCGGCAGGTCCGGAAAGCAGTCGAAGATGTTGCGGCCGATCACGTCGGCGGCCGGGATGCCGCTGTGGTCCTGCATGAAGCGATTCCACATCAGGACGGTCATCGAACGGTCGAGCACGAACAGGCCGAAGCCGACCCGCTCGATCACGAGGTCGCTCAGCGACGGGGCGGCGGCCGTCATAGCGCGGACAGCAACGCGTCGAGCGCGTCGCCCATCAGGCGGATCGAATCCTCGGCCATCAGCATCACGAAATGTGCGCGGAACGTATGGTCCTCGAGCCCGAAGTTCACCTCGAGCAGCAGCGCGACGCTCCACCCCAGTTCGTTCGGCTGGAAGACGTCGTCGAACGACACGTTCGCACCGAGCAGCCCCGGCGGAAAGAACACGGGCTTGCGGCCGAGTTCGTCGAGGATCGACGCGACGCAGGCGCCCATCAGCACGTTCGCGACGTCGAACACGATCTCGTCCGGCGTCGCCATCCCGCCGTACACGCCGTCGCCGAAGGTACGGTCGACGACCGACATGAGCCGCGCGACACCCGCCGTGCGGCACAGCACGATCGCCTCGCCCTTGATGTCGGAACGGAAGCCCTGGCGCACGGCAGTCACGTTGTCGTGGATGCCCGTCATCTCGCGCAGCGCGTCGCCCGCGTCGGCCGCTTTCACGACGCGCACGCGCGGCACCGACAGCTCGATGAAATGCCCGAGCAACAACGCAAGCCGCGCGGCGGCGCGGCCCATTGCAAGGTTGGCGATTTCCTGCAACGCGTCGCGTTGCTCCGCCGTGAACACCGATTCAGGCATACAACCCATACTCCTTGAGAATGGGCAGCAATGCCTCCGACGTCACGGGCTTGGCAACGAATGCGATCGCGCCCAATTCACGCACGCGTGCTTGCGCCTGCGGCTGGATATCGGCGGATACCACGATCACGAACGTGTTCAGATCTTCGTGGCGCAGTGTTTCCAGGACCTGATATCCGCTCATGTCGGGCATCGTCAGGTCCAGAAACATCACGGAAGCTTTGCCGTCACGATAGAGCGCCAAGGCCTCGCGACCATTCGCTGCATACGCGACGTCAACGTCCCAGTCTCCCGGCAGCGCCTTTGTCAGAAGTTTGCGAGCGAGCAGCGAATCGTCGGCAATTACAATCGGCAAAGGCATGGGGCGATGCGGTATACGGAATGGTCTCTCTCGCGTTAACGACCGCGCGGCGCTCTTCTTTAGTGCCTTGCGTTTCGGGCGCGGCCAACCGCCTTGCGACCAGGCACGGGCGCCGCGACGCAGGTGCGCGCGACGCACCGCGCGGCAATCGCCGACGGGCGCATGTATCTGTCATAGGGAAAGCAAGGCGCGATTCTCGGAGTAAACCGGAGGCGATGCAACTCGCCATTTTCACCATTTCGAACAGAATCGGTCCGATCGCGCGTGATTCCGAAAACAGCCGCGACCATTTTCGAGATAAGCACGCAAAATTTTTCCTTGTGTACGTTTGCGCTGCCGGATTCGTCGCGTTTTCAATCTGACGGTTTACCTCTGTCATATACGACAGGTTTGCGCCCGTACGGCACCGCACGGCGGGCCACCGCAACTCGTTTATGATGGCAGACACCTCTGCCTCACCCGCTTTCCTCGATGACGTCCGAACGGCCTGCCGACTCCCGCGCCCCCGCCCCTTCTCCCGCCGACGACTGGCAGGATGACGGCAGCTACGCGTCCGGCGCACCCGAGCACGATTTCGCGGTGCGCCGCGTGACGCTGATCGTGCTGCTCGTCGCGGCGATCGTGCTGCCGTGCATCTACGTGGTGGTGATGGCGTACAACGACCTGAAGGCGCGCGAGGCCGCCGCGAGCGACGTGACGATGCGCACGGTGCGGGTCGCCGAGGAACACGCGCTCAAGGTATTCGACCTGAGCGAAACGCTCGATGCGCGCATCGTCGACCTCGTGCAGGACATGGACGACGCGACCGTGCGCAGCAAGGAGTCCGACATCCATGAAGCGCTGAACACGATCGGCGGCGGCTATCCGCAGGTGGCCGCCGTGTCGATCTTCGGCGCGAGCGGGATGCTGCTCGCCAACAGTCTCTACTATCCGGCGCCATACGCGTCGATCGCGAACCGCGACGATTTCGCCGGCATCCGCGACGGCAAGGTCATCGAACACATCTCGCGGCTGATGATGGGGCCGCTCAAGCTCGAGAACATTCCCGTCTTCAACACGGGCGTCGCGCGACGCCATAGCGACGGTTCGTTCGCCGGCATGGTGTCGATCGCGCTGAAGTCGTCGTATTTCAATGCGTTCTACCGCGACCTGCTCGGCGGCGCGAGCACGCCGATGACGATGGCGCTCGCGCGCTCGGACGGCGCGGTGATCGCGTCGTATCCGCCGCCGCCGTCGCTCGCGCACACCGATCGCTCGGTCACGTTCGGCAACCCGCGCAACGATCCGCGCGCGGGCGTGGTGCGCGTGGGCCACGACGGCGCGAGCAGCGAGATCGTCGCGTATCGCCAGGTCGGCAGCTATCCCGTCTACGTGACCTGCGCGTACCGCACGTCGGCGATCTGGCATGAATGGTACGAACACCTGAGCGTGCTGTTCATCTCGATGTTCGCGCCGTCGGTCGCGCTGTGGTCCGTGATCTGGCTGTCGCTCAAGCGGCTGAAGGCGGAAGAGGAAGCGTGGGACCGCTGGCAGGCCGAAGCGTCGATGCGGCGCTCGATCGAATCGGCGTACCGGCAGTCGCGCAAGATGCAGGCGCTCGGCAATCTCGTCGGCAGCGTCGCGCACGACTTCAACAACCTGTTGATGATCATCTCGAGCAACGTGCAGATCGCGCGGCGACGCGGGGTCCAGCATCTCGACAAGGAGCTCGGCGCGATCGAGCGCGCGCTGAAGAACGGCCAGTCGCTCACGCGCCAGCTGCTCGGCGTCGCGCGCAAGCAGCCGCTGCACAACGAGACGATCGACATCGGGCAATGGCTCGGCACGTGCCGCGAACTGCTGAAGACGTCGCTCGGGTCGAAGTCGTCGCTGGTCGTCGCGATCGAGCCGGGCGTCTGGCCGATTCGCGTCGATGTCGCGGAGCTCGAGCTCGCGGTGATCAACCTCGCGGTCAACGCGCGCGATGCGATGGCAACCGGCGGACGCTTCACGGTCGGCGCACGCAACGTCACGCTGCGCCGCGAGGACGGCTTCCCGCTGACCGGCGACTTCGTGCAGATCTCGCTCGACGACACGGGTTCGGGCATGGCGCCCGACGTGCTCGCCCGTGCGTTCGAACCGCTGTTCACGACGAAGGCGCAGGGGATGGGGACGGGGCTCGGCCTGCCGCAGGTATTCGCGTTCTGCGAACGCTCGGGCGGCCTCGCGACGATCGACAGCGCGGTCGGCGCGGGGACGTCGGTGCGTCTGTACCTGCCGCGCGCGCGGGCCGAGGACGTCGTCGCGCGGCCGGCAGCCGTCGCGCACGAGGGGGGCAACGGCGCGCTCGCCGGTCTGCACGTGCTGCTGGTCGAGGACAACGACGAAGTCGCGGCCGGCACGGAAGCGCTGCTGTCGCTGCTCGGTCATCGCGTGACCTATGCGCCCACCGCCGACGATGCGTTGCGCCTGATCGAGGGCACCGCAGCGAACGACGCGTTCGATCTCGTGATTTCGGATATCCACATGCCAGGCCGCCTGAACGGCATCGACCTGGCAGAAGCGGTCGAAAAGCGGCCGGGGAAGCTGCCCGTGATTCTCGTCACGGGTTATGCGGAGGAGCTCGACCGTACGCGCACCGTCAACGTCCGCGTGCTGTCGAAGCCGTTCGACATCGCGCTGCTCGACGAGATCCTGCTGGGCATCCGCGAAGCGCGCGACGCACGACACGCCGGCGCGTGATCCGCTCTTGGTTGGGGGGGCGGCGCCGCCGCGACGGCGTGAGCACGCGCGGCGGCGATCAGGCCAACGAGGTCAGGCCGATTTCAGCAGGCGCACCCAGCTCGCGTAGCGATCGACGAAGCCCTGCAGGAACTTGCGGGTGTCCTCGCTGACGATCTGCCCCTGGTCGTCGATGCGCGCCGGGTCGTGCTTGATGAACATCTCGGGCTGACCGAGCGTCTTCACGTCGAGGTACGCGAGCACGTTGCGCAGGTGCTGCTGCGCGAGCGCGGTACCCACCGCGCCCGGCGACGTGCCGAGCACCGCGCCCGGCTTGCCCGACCACGAGTTGGAACCCCACGGGCGCGAGCCCCAGTCAAGCGCATTCTTCAGGACGCCGGGAATCGACCGGTTGTACTCGGGCGTGACGAACAGCAGCGCGTCGGCGGCTTCGATCGACTGCTTGAAGCGTTTCGCGACTTCCGGGAAATCCGCGTCGTAGTCCTGGCTGTACAGCGGCAGCTCGCCGATCTCGACGAACTCGAACGAAAAATCGGCGGGGGCGAGCGAGATCACGGCGTGCGCGAGCGCGCGGTTGGTCGAAGCGCGACGCAGGCTGCCGACGACGACCGCAATACGATAGGACATGACATTCTCCTTCCGGTGAGTGAGGAATCGGATCGATTGCTTCCGAATGGGCGACAAAGGTCTGTTTATAGGCAAGCCAGCCCGCGAGCCGTCCCACGGGGCCGTCCGGCCGACTTTCCACAAGGTTTTCCACAGAAATTGTGGATAACTCGACCGTTATGTTCTGACGTTACAGATTGCCCGACGCGCATCGCCGGCGACGCGCGAGACGGGGTTCGGCAAGCATAGCGCAGCGCGGCAGCCGGTTCCGTGAATTCGTGACGGAACATTGCGTTGCAGGCGAAGACCGCGCCCAGTAAGCTGCACGCACCGCGATGCGTCCGCTCCGTGACGCACGCGCGATCGCTTCGAGACACCGCCATTCACTCATGCTGTCCGCACACGACGACCCCGCCTATCTCGCGCAACTGCGGCACGACCTGCTGCGCTTCGCTCGACTCCAGCTCCGCGATGCCGACGCAGCCGAAGACGCCGTGCAGGAAGCGCTGGCTGCCGCGTGGTCGCATGCCGGCGAGTTCGCCGGGCTGTCGGCCCACAAAACCTGGGTGTTCGGCATCCTGCGCAACAAGCTGATCGACGTGCTGCGCGCACGGCAGCGGATGGTGAGCCTGACCGCGCTCGATGCCGAGCTCGACGGCGAATCGATCCTCGATCGCGAATTGTTCAAGGACAATGGACACTGGGCCGCGCATGCGAAACCGCGACCGTGGCCGAAGCCCGACACGCTGTTGCAGCAACAGCAGTTCTGGACGCTGTTCCAGGTCTGCCTCGACCATCTGCCGGAGCAGATCGGACGCGTGTTCATGATGCGCGAATTCCTCGATGTCGAGATCGCGGACATCTGCAACGAATTGACGTTGACGACGAATCATTGCAGCGTGCTGCTGTACCGGGCGCGCACGCGCCTGCGAACCTGCCTGAGCGAAAAAGGACTGACGACCGAAGATGCTGCCGGGGAAATGTACTGACGTGACACGCCTGCTGTCGGATGCGCTCGATCGGCATCTGACGCTGCACGAGCGCCTGCAGGTGCGCGTGCATCTGCCGACCTGCAGCGGATGCCGCGCCTATCGCGGGCAGATCTCGCTGTTGCGGATGGCCGCGAAGGCGGCGGCGGGGCGGGAGCCGGACGATGATGATGGGTCGTCTTCCGGTAAAGGCTAGACGCCGCGGTGGCGACATATCGTTCCGGGGACGGCTGGCGGCGCGTGCGGCCTGACGGTCGTGTCGGTCTGGATTGCCGTTACGTTTACGTGTGCAGGGCTGAGTCAGGCCGCGTTGATGCAATAAGAAAAATACGCCGGACAAGAATTATTCGAACAGCGCCTTCACCGACTCGGGCGGACGACCGATAGCCGCCTTGCCGCGGTACACGACGATGGGGCGTTGCAGCAGGATCGGATGAGCGACGATCGCCGCGTAGGCTTCAGCGTCGGTCAGGTCCGCGCGGGCAAGGTTCAGCGTCTGGTACGGCTCCTCGCCGTCGCGCAGCATGTCGCGAACCGGGCGGCCGAGTTGCCGATGCAGCGTTTCCAGGTCCTCGACTGTCGGCGGCGTCTTCAGATACTCGACGACGTTCAGCGGCACGCCGGCCGTATTCAGCGACTCGACCAACGCAAGCGTCTCGCGGGACTTCGAGCATCGGGGGTTGTGGTAGATCGTGATCATCATTCAAGCCTGGATGGTGGAGCCCTGTATTGTAGCCAGTCTGCATGGGAGGCTCGGCGGGTGGGGCAGCTGAGATCGTGTGGCCTTCCTCGTGGCAGTCGGTCGCTGGCGCGGTTCGGTTTAGTGATGCGCCGTGATCGCGAGAGGGTGAGTGTTTGATGTCGTGAGACACACCTCAGCGAGTGGTTGTTTATGCGCATAAAGTGCGGGCAGGCAACGGCTTCATGGAGACTAGAGAGCGGCGGTTAGCCCGCCTGATGTCTCGTGAGGGCTGTCTCGGGCGGCAAAAAGAGCGCGGGGATCGCGGGACACTTCGGGTCGCTTATGCGCATAAAGCCTGCGAGGTGAGGTGCGGCTCCAGGCATTGACGTATGTCGACAGGGATACGGCACCGGACGACGGTCGTATCGATAGGCTATCGTCCCAACATCATTGCGCGCCTGACGTAGGCCAGGTCTCTGCCTTCCCCTCCATCGTAGGTCATCGTTGCGTCCGGTTTATGCGCATAAACGCTGCGGGCAAACGGAACGTTGCCTCGATGCATACACGTTCAACGACGTGCCTCGGGGCCGTGCATCTGACTCCGGCCAGCAGAACACACTTCTCTGTGGCGAATCCCGAGCGCTCCAGCCACGAAGTCGATCACCCCGACCGCCGCGGACTTTATGCGCACAAACTTCCGGCTCGCCGGCCACTCGCCGCGTCCAGCGAGAGGGCAGCACACCGAGACATCGCCGCGACGAACCGCCCCGGCGTTGGAGCACAAGAGATCCACCATCGAGCACTGCATCGACCGCTCTACATCAGTCTCGCCATCTCCTACACGCCGTCCTAACCGGCAATCCAATTTCCATCACGCCGTTTATGCGCATAAACCGATAGTCCGAATGGCCAACGCGTAGTTGTTGAACGACAATTTCATTGAAATTCAAATATCGTCCTGTAGAATTCCAACGACCAAAACAGGAGTGAAAATTGGCCGCGGAAATCATTGCAGTCACTCAACAAAAAGGTGGCGTCGGCAAAAGCACGATTGCCATGCATCTCGGCGCCGCGTTCCATGAAAAAGGGAAGCGCGTCCTCGTCATCGACGCAGACCGTCAAAACACGCTGGTTCACTGGTCGAGCGCATCCGGCGACAGCGACAACGGCATCCCGTTTCCGGTCGTCAATCTTGCCGAAGCCGACGGCCAGATCCATCGCGAGATCAAGAAGTTCATCAACGACTACGACATCATCGTCGTGGACTGCCCGCCGTCGATCACCGAGAAAGTGTCCGGCGTCGTCCTGCTGGCCGCCTCGATTGCCGTGATCCCGACATCGTCGTCGCCGGCCGATTACTGGTCGAGCGTCGGGCTGGTCAAACTGATTCAGCAGGCGCAGGTGATGAACGAAGACCTCCGCGCGGTCTTCCTGCTGAACAAGACCGAAGAGAAGCGCATGCTGACCCGCGAGCTCAAGCGTGCACTCGAAGAACTCGGCTTCCCGCTGCTGAAGACGCAGATCCCGACTCGGGAAGCGTACAAGCAGGCGATGGCGCTCGGTCAGACCGTGCTGCAAATGAACGATCGCGGCGGCAAGCTGGCCGCCGCCGAAATTCGCGCATGTGCCGACGAAATCGTCGCCATGCTGCCCTGACTTTATGCGCATAAAGGAGTCACATGAAACCCTCCCAATTCGCCAAAGGATTCCAAGCGCGCCCGGATATCACGACGAGCGAGAAGCGCACCGCGCTTGATCGGCTCAATGCGATCGACGGCATCGTCAAGTCCGAGACGCCGACCCCGGTGCCGACCAAATCCGCGAAGAAGGACATCGCACCGCCGCCTGCTCCGGCATTCGCGATCGATCCGTCCATCGACGAATCGCCGCAATACCGCGCGTGGCGCCTCGAGAATCGCTATGCGCCCGGGCAGGTGATCGAACTGCCGCTGAAGGCCATCAAGCACAGCCCGTTCAACCCGCGGCACTTCTATCTGAAATCGTCGATTGCCGAACTCGCGGTCAACCTTGCGAAGCAGGGGCAGCAGCAGGCGATCCACGTGATTCCGGATTACGACAATCCGGGCACGTATTTCGTCAGCGATGGTGGCCGCCGCGTGCGGGCGCTGAAGGAAGCGAACAAGGAGTCGGTCAAGGCGATCGTGATCGACGTGCCGATCGGCATCCAGAGCTACAAGCTCGGCTACGACCTCAACGTTCAGCGCGATTCGCAGACGGTGTTCGACAACGCGGTCGTGTGGCGCCGCTTCCTCGACGACAAGCATTTCCAGAGCCAGAAGGAGCTCTCCGAGCATCTCGGCCTCGACGAGTCGACGGTGGCCGTCGCGCTGTCGATCGGCAAGTTGCCGGAAGCGATCATGCAGGAAATGGTCGCGCGTCCCGATCGCTTCGGGTCGAACATGGCGTATCAGGTCGGTCGCTATCACAATGCGCGCGGCACCGAGGCCACGCTGCGACTGATCAACAAGATCGTGTCGGACGATCTCAGCACACGCCAGGTGTCGGACATCGTCAAGGGCCGCGTCGCGGCACAGGAGACGCCGAAGGCCGCGGGCCGTCAGCGCTATGCGCAGCGTCTCGAGATCAAGCTTGGCGGCAAGTCGGTCGGCGACCTGAAGTCGTATGGCGAAGACCGCATCGAACTGCGCCTGCGTGGCCTCCCGAAGGACAAGCGCGACGCGATCCTCGAGCAGCTCGAGCGAATGCTGTTGTCGGAGTAAGGGAAACGGCCGGCAAGGCCTGGTGAGGCCGCCGGCCCTGCCCGATCAGGGGTGGGGACCGGCGGTGGCCCGTCAGCGGGCCTGAGCGGGCCTCAAGCGGCCCGCGACTGGTTCAGCGTGAACGACAGCAGGTCACCGTCCGTCGGCTCGCCCCAGGTCTTCTGGGCCAGCCAGTCGAAAAAGGCCGTCTCGGCCAGCTTGGAATCGAGGCCGCGCTTGCGCCAGTCGTCGCGCAGATGCGAGCCCATCGTCGGCAACGCCTCCGACTCGAACGACTCGCGCGCCACTTCGCGCTCCGCGTCGCCCTGCTCTTCGTACAGCACCTTCGCTTCCTTGCGGCGGAACGCTGCGAACTCGCTCAGCAAGCGCGCCTTCAGATCGTCCGGCTGCGCAGCCGCAACCTTCGCGGAAGGCGTGCCGGCCGGCAGCGCGTCGACCGACTCCACCGGCGGCGCATAACCCTTCTTCAGCGCGTCCTTGAACAGCGCCGGCGCGCTCCGCACCGGCGGCAGCGTCGTGCTGCGCATCCGCTGCTCGGTCATCTGCAGCGCGGCACGAATCCGGTTTTCCTCGCTGTCCGCATAGAGCGTCTGCGCTTCCTTCAACGGGATTCCCAGCTTCACCATCCGGTCGACCAGCGTGCTGTCGAACACGTTCGGGTGTTCGTCGAGCGCGAGCATCGGCTGCTTGCGCTCGGTCACGCGGAACTGGATCTCGGCCACCCGACGCCCTTCGCGGTGCTCGATCAGCTCGACGAAGATGTTGGTGACCGCGTTGACTTCCGCGATCGCGGGACGCAGGTAGTCGCGCTTGAAGTACTTGTACTCGCGCTTCGCTTCGTCGCCGGCTTCCGTGTCGGGCGTGCCCGACAGGATCGGCCGCCACCATTCCCACGGCTCGCGCATCGTCAGGTGGCTCGGGTTCGTCAGGTAGCGCACGCAGATCTCGTACAGCGCGAGACCGGCGCTGCTGCGCAGCTGGCTCTGGAACTGCAGGCTCAGCCGCGCATACTGGACCGGGTCGAGCAGCTTCTTCTTGATCTTCGGCGCGAACGAGAATTCGACCCACACGCGGCGGGTGGTCGGGTCCTCGAGAATTTCCGCATCGGCGATCAGCGTGGAGATCCCCCACTTGCGGCCCGGCTTCTGGCTCGACGTCCCCGTGCTCCATTCGACCTGCACCGACACCATGCGGCGCAGGTGTTCCTTCACCAATGCGGTGTCGTTCGAATCGAAAGCGGAGTTCGCGACGATGTCCGACAGCAGCGCGCGATATGTATCGCCCGAGTCGTCGGCCTGCTGCGCGACGGCCAGCAGGACATTGAACAGCTTGCGAGTGAGGAGCGTGATCTTGCCGCTCTTCGGCTGAATGGCGATCGCCTCGACGGCCTTTCGCAATTCGGCTGAACTGGCACTCACCACATCCACATCGGTTTTCTTGGCGCGCTTCGTCGTGGCCATACGTCGGGTCGGAGGAGAAGTTTCCCGGAAGGATAGCGCCTGCGGTGATGTGCGTCCAGAACGACATGCTCACCATAGCCGGTGAAGCGTGCCGGCAAAACGGCACTCACCCGAACAGCTCCCGAAAACGCTCACCGGTCCGCCAGTGCGGCGTTCCGGACTCTTCCAGACGTGCCGCGGCATGCGCCGATTCACAGAATTTCACCTGTGCGCGACACGTGCGAAATTGGCTCCCGTATCGGCTCACCTTTCGATTTGTCGTAATTTTGCGACTGCGCAGACGTGAGTTCGACACAGGGCCGCGATTGCACCTCACCGCACCTTTTCCGACTGTGCCGATCGGCCTGTATGCATGTACAGGCGCGGGTCGCCGAGATATCGATCTGGCTTCGACACATGGAAAAGCGCGGTCGAAACCGGCATGCGCGGCCCGATCAGTGCCTATTTGGCCGGGCCGGGCGCGCATTGTACAGCGCGCAGATCGTATCCGGTCCCGAAAATACTCACCTCAAGCACAGCATGTTGATTCATCCGGGTGCCGACGAAGGCCCGACACACGGGCGACCGGCTGCCAATGACTCCCGAAAACACTCACCTCAACGAAAAAATGCGGCACAGCAACGGGTACGGAAATGGCTCCCGAAAAATCTCACCGTAACCGCCGCGGTATCAAAAATCCCAATCTCTTCCGATACTTATGCACAAAAGGCATTTGGCTGTGCATCGCCAGGAGCCCCCGAAAAGCCTCACCTTTCGACGGGTATCCTTCATACGACAACCGTATGTCGCCCCCCGAAAACTCTCACCTGTGCC
The DNA here is from genome assembly GCF_001319805.1 of Burkholderia sp. E168m22. NCBI lineage: Bacteria > Pseudomonadati > Pseudomonadota > Betaproteobacteria > Burkholderiales > Burkholderiaceae > Burkholderia > Burkholderia sp. E168m22. The sequence continues at coordinate 30,871 of NZ_BBSK01000114.1, read as the reverse complement.
AAAAAGTGGCACAGCAAAAACGAGATTTCTTCCAGTCCTGGCGGGCTTTTCGACGAATTCCGCCCCTCACAGGTCCCGAAAAACCTCACCTTTGACCATTTTTTCAGCAAATACGTCTCCCGGAAAACCTCACCTGTAAGCCAAGTCGGAGCCTGTGATCCATGCCCCGAAAAAGCTCACCTTAAGGCGAACGGGGCAGGAAAACCCGGATTTCCCTCCCGAAAAGTCTCACCTTTGGGGCATCACAGGCCCAGGAGAGCACTTTTGCTGTGCAAAATGGCGTCCACTTCCCGCAAATCCTCACGGCAAATTTCCGTGGAGTCCCGTGGAACCTCACCTTTCGCCAAATTTGCCCAAAAGATGGGCAGAATCGGGGCGCGAAGCAGGTCCTGCAAATTCTCACCTATGTCTGCACAGGCAGAAAACTGTGAAGTCAGGCACAGCGCGGCTTCTACGGCTGTGTGGCCCCGAAAACCCTCACCTTCAGGAAAACGTGTGTTTTACTGTGATCCCGAATCCGCTCACGACCCTTCCTGCAACGGCTCACGCAGCTCCCTGAACCCCATCACGTCAGCTCCCGCAGAAGATCACCTTGGCTCCCGTAAAACTTCACCTTGTCGGCCGGAGAGCCTTGCAGCATAAGGCTGTGCCGTGGCGTTAACGTTTTTAACTAAGGGTTCAAGGGTGTTTACTTCTAATACTCTCAAGACATCGGGCTGACGAGTTTTCCACAGACACCTCAACCCCAGAACACCCACGGGCGAACAGCTCCGCTGTCATGTGAAACAAAGGCCAAAATTCCGGGTCCGCTGAAAAATGCTTATGCGACAAGGACTTGAATAACTTTCTTCGCTTTGTTTCACGGAATTCCGGCTCACCTTCGGCAAGATTGGCTCCCTGATCCGATTTCTGTGCAAAACGACGTAAATTCACAACGGACCCTCGAAACAGGTATCAAGTAATACGTATTTCGTTATGATTGCCACAATTCATTGTCTGTGAGCGTGGTCATGACCCTGGACGAAATGCGTCAAGTCATTCGGGAAGAACTGGAATCGCTGCGTGCAAGCGGTGCGCGGCGCCAGGAATTGTCGCTGCACGCATGCAAGCGGCTGTTTTTCGATCTCGGCATTCGGCCGTCGGCCGCCAACGTCCGCGATCTTACCCAGACCGGCAGCGCCAGCGACATCCCGAAAGACATCGACCATTTCTGGGAACGCATCCGTTCCGCCTCCAAGATCCGGCTCGACGGCGCGGCGATCCCGAAAGCCGTCGAGGAAAAAGCCGGCGCGTTGCTCGGCGCACTCTATGAAGAGGCATTGAAAGCGGCGCGCGACAGCCTCGACGCCGACCGCGAACAGGTTCGCGCCGACATGGCCGACGCCGAACAGCGCTTGCGCGACGCGACCATCCGCCAGGAAACGCTTGAAGGTGCGCTCGCGCGCGGGGAAGCGAGAAACGAGCAATTGCAGGCGCGGGTGACCGAACTCGAAATTCAGCTCGCGTCGCAAACGACCCACGGTTCGGCAAGCGAAGCAACCTTGCTCACCACAGTCGCCCGACTCGAAAAGGAGTTGGCCGCGGCCGCCGGCCGCATCGATGCCGAACAGGCGCAGAACGCTGCGCTGCGTGACCGCATCGATGCTTTGCAAGCCGAATTGCAACAGCGCACCGAGCACTACGCGCAGCAAATCAAGGATGCGGTGGCGGAAGCCGAACGCCGCGTCAAGCCGATGCTGGTCGAACTGGACTCATTGCGCAGCATGGCGTCGACCTACCAGAGCGGGTTGCGCGACGTTCAGCGCAAGGAATTCGATTTCCTGCAGCAGTTGAGTTCTGCCAAGGCGCGTGCTGATCGGCTCGAGGAACAGTTGCGCAGCCAGAGCGACGAACTGGAACGCGCCACGCGCGACGTGAATTCGTTGCGCGCGAACCGCGGGATGAATCCGGAAATCGCCGCGCTGCTGCGGCGCCTGGCCGATGCCGGACAACTGGACGCGGACGCGTATGCCGCAATCGGCACCTCGCTGGATCAGGAGATTCCGGCCCCGGCGCGGTGCCCGCATTGCGACGGCGAACCGGAGCTGTCACATGGCGACGAGGGTTTTGAAGTCGCGTGCCCTGAGTGCGAGCACGCTTCGGGCGCGTGGCCGTCCCGCTTCGAAGCCGTCGCCCGTTTTGCGCAAACCTGACCGGGAAGCCGGCGATGCGCACAGGTGAGATGATCCGGGAAGCTTGAGGTGAGGTTTTTCGGGAGCTGTGAAACGGTGAGGCTGCGCCACGCAAGGCTGCTCACGGATCGCGTCGCGCGAGCAGCCGTTTCCTGATCAGTGAGTTTCGTCGCGGTCGGACGCGTCACCGTTGCTGTCGGCCAGCCCGTCGCGCCAGTTTTTCCACGCGCGATGCAGGCGATTCGACGAGATCGGCCGCATGAAGCCCAGCCATTTGCCGACCCGCTCGGGCGGCACGTCATGCTCGAACAGTTCCGCCGCGTAGGTATTGCGCAAGGTTTGCGGGCTGGTGCGTGCAGTGCGCGACGACGTGAGCCCGGCCGATTCGACGATCGCGTCGATCGCGCGCAGCATCGTCGCCTTGTGCATCGGCCGTCCGGCGTGCGACGCGGGGAAGACGAGCTCCCCCGGAATCTCCTGGCGTTTGCGTTCGGTGAGCCAGGCTTCCAGCAACGCGATCGCGAATGAGGCCAGATGAGTTTCGCGTGCGTAATCCGGATGCGTCGATTCGATCCGCAGCGACGTGTTGCTCGTATTGATGCAACTAATCGTAAGCGCGCGCGCTTCGCCGGTTTTGATGCCGGCGCCGAGAAATGCAGCGACGAGTGCGCGGTCGCGACGCTCCTTCCAGTACGCGGAACCCGACACGCCGATCGGCGAAAACAGATACGCGAGCAACGTCGCGCGTTCCGCCGGCGTGAGGAAGCCGGTCGGTTCGTTGTCGCGGGCCTTGCGCCAAGTCGCTTCGCCATCCTGAGCAATGAAGCGGGCCGGATTGGTCGATGCATATTCGGTGCGGCGAATATGATCGAGCACGCGCTCGATCAGCCGCAGATAGCGCATTCGCTGCGTTTTCTTGATCGGCAACTCGCCGACGAAGTTCGCGATGGTCGGTGTATCGACCGTCGCCAGGTTCTTTTGATGCGCGCGCATCCATGCGAGAAACGCGCCCCATTGCGCGCGATAGACATCGGCCGACGAGCGGCGATAGTCCTGCATTGCCAGCCATGCGTCGAACGCGGCTTCGGGCGAAAGAACCCAGTCGGACGCATCGCGGTCGAACAGGTCCTTTTCTTCCGGTGGGGCGGCGGTGTCGGGAGAGGCGGGAAGGGACATGGTATTAATTCCGTTAGTTGCGTATATGGTAGCCCTTTCCGCAACGTCTCGGGCAGCAAAAGGGTGAAGCGGCCGCCCTGCGCGGCGGCCGCGGTTGAGCCGTCAGTCGCCCCACGCCTTGGACGGGCGGAGAGGGCGCGACGGACGCACGGTATCGTGTGTCGTTGCCGCGGCTTCGTACGCGAGAACGGCGAATGAAAAGACCGCGGGCAGCGCGTTCGAGCGCCCGAAGTCGATTGGATCGTCGGTCTCGGGAAACGTCATGTCCGACGGCCGTTCGAACAGTTGACGCATGCCGGCGTCGTGCCGGCTCGCAAAGCCGAGATCGGCGAGCGCCTCGGCTTCGATCGCGTGCAGCAGGCGCCACGTCAGCGGCACGCGCTGACGGATGTACCGCCCGGCGATATGGCGAACGATCAATTCGAGGTCATGCGCGGCAGCCTTGAAGCTGAGCGCGGCCAAATCTTGTTCTTCTGTCATTGCAGGCTCCTGTCGACCGGAGCGGGCGCCTCGGTGCGCCGGCTCCGGCCCATGCATGGCGGAATGTCCGTATACTGTACAAACATACAGTACTTTCCGCAACTGGCCTGCAACTGACCTTTTGGCCGACTACCCGCGCCGTCAGCGATGGATCACGATCAACAAGGCCCGTGCTTCGGCCTTGCCGGGATTGCGGATTGCATGCGGCTCATCGGCCGGGTAACGCGCGGTGTCACCCGCCTTCAGGCGTCGGCTCGCCGCGGCGGCCTCGATTTCCATCGCGCCCTGCAGCACGGTGAGGTGCTCGCGCGTGCCCGGTTCGTGCGCGTTCGATACCAGGGCGCCGCCGCCCGGCAGCGTCAGTTCGTACCACTCGAACTTGCCGGCGAGGTCGATCGGGCCCCATACGCGCAACTGGTACCGGCCGTCGTGGCCGGCGAGCGTCGGAATGTCGTGCGGGCCGTCCACGCGGATCGTCTCGGGCGCCTTCGGCTGCGAGAACAATTCGTCGAGCGTGATGCCGAGCGCGTTCGTCAGCCGCCATGCCACGGCGATGGTCGGGTTGGCCTTGTCGCGTTCGATTTCGGAGAGCATCGATTTCGATACGCCGGCTGCGCGCGACAGGTCATCGAGCGTCAGCTTGCGCTCGTTGCGCAGGCGCTGAATCTGCTCGCCCACACGCGGCGGGGTCGCGGCCGGCGGCTGCGGGGCGGCGTCGGCGGCCGGGCGCCGCGATCCGGAGGAACTTGCCATTTGGATTCCGTTCGCTTAGAGTTGTTCGATATTTCGAATTCTAGTTCGGAATATCGGATAAATGCGGTCAACCGAACGACCGACTATAACAGTAGCAGGCCGTTGCGCCGCCACGAGCGGTGCGCTGCGGAATGCGAAACCCTGTCAGGAGCTTTGCGATGCGTGATGCCTTTCTCGCCCAGGTGCGCGGGACGCTCGACCAGATCCGCGCGGACGGTTTTTACAAGACCGAGCGCGAGATCGCGAGTCCCCAGGCGGCAGCCGTGCGGCTCGCCGGCGGTGCCGGCGTGCTCAATTTCTGCGCGAACAACTATCTGGGTCTGGCGAACGATCCGCGCCTGATCGACGCGGCGAAGGCCGGCCTCGACCAGGACGGCTTCGGCATGGCATCGGTGCGCTTCATCTGCGGCACGCAAACCGTCCACAAGCAACTGGAAAGCGCGCTGGCCACGTTTCTCGGCACCGAGGACAGCATCCTCTATTCGAGCTGCTTCGACGCGAACGGCGGGCTGTTCGAAACATTGCTCGACGAGAACGACGCGGTGATCAGCGACGAACTGAATCACGCGAGCATCATCGACGGCATTCGCCTGTGCAAGGCGAAGCGTTTTCGCTACAAGAACAACGATCTGTCCGACCTCGAGGCGAAGCTCAAGGAAGCCGACGCCGCTGGCGCGCGCCACAAGCTGATCGCGACCGACGGCGTGTTTTCGATGGACGGCATCATCGCCGACCTCAAAGGCATCTGCGATCTCGCCGATCGCTACGGCGCGCTCGTGATGGTCGACGATTCGCATGCGGTCGGCTTCATCGGCACGCACGGCCGCGGCACACCCGAGCACTGCGGCGTCGAAGGTCGCGTGGACATCATCACGGGCACGCTCGGCAAGGCGCTCGGGGGTGCCTCGGGCGGCTATGTCGCCGCACGTCGCGAGGTGATCGAGCTGCTGCGCCAGCGCTCGCGTCCGTATCTGTTCTCGAACACGCTCACGCCGAGCATCGCCGCGGCGTCGCTGAAGGTGCTGGAACTGCTCGGCAGCGACGAAGGCGCGAAGCTGCGCGAGCGCGTGCGCGAGAACGGCGCGCGGTTCCGCAAGCAGATGACCGAAGCCGGCTTCACGCTCGTGCCCGGCGCGCATCCGATCATCCCGGTGATGCTCGGCGACGCGCAGCTCGCGACGAACATGGCCGACAAGCTGCTCGGCGAAGGCGTCTACGTGATCGGCTTCTCGTTCCCCGTCGTGCCGCGCGGCCGTGCGCGCATCCGCACGCAGATGAGCGCCGCGCACTCGCCCGAACAGGTCGACCAGACGGTCGCCGCGTTCGTGCGCGTCGGCAAGTCGCTCGGCATCATCTGACGGAGGCGCGACCATGAAAGCACTGGCAAAGCTCGAACGCGGCCCCGGCCTCACGCTCACGCGCGTGAAGCGTCCCGAAGTCGGCCACAACGACGTGCTGATCAAGATCCGCCGCACGGCGATCTGCGGCACCGACATCCATATCTGGAAGTGGGACGACTGGGCGCAGAAGACGATTCCGGTGCCGATGCACGTCGGCCACGAATACGTCGGCGAGATCGTCGAGATGGGGCAGGAAGTGCGCGGCTTCGCGATCGGCGATCGTGTGTCCGGCGAAGGTCACATCACGTGCGGTTTCTGCCGAAACTGTCGCGCCGGGCGCCGGCATTTGTGCCGCAACACGGTGGGCGTCGGCGTGAACCGCGAAGGCGCGTTCGCCGAATACCTGGCGATTCCGGCGTTCAACGCGTTCAAGATTCCGCCGGAGATCTCCGACGATCTCGCGTCGATCTTCGATCCGTTCGGCAACGCGACGCATACGGCGCTGTCGTTCAACCTCGTCGGCGAAGACGTGCTGATCACCGGCGCGGGCCCGATCGGCATCATGGCCGTCGCGATCGCGAAGCACGTCGGCGCGCGCAACGTCGTCATCACCGACATCAACGACTATCGGCTGGAACTCGCACGCAAGATGGGCGCGACGCGCGCGGTCAACGTCGCGCGCGAGTCGCTGCGCGACGTGATGGCCGACCTGCACATGACCGAAGGCTTCGACGTCGGGCTCGAGATGTCAGGTGTGCCGAGCGCGTTCACGAGCCTGCTCGAGGCGATGAACCACGGCGGCAAGGTCGCGCTGCTCGGCATCCCGCCCGCGCAGACGGCGATCGACTGGAACCAGGTGATCTTCAAGGGGCTCGAGATCAAGGGCATCTATGGTCGCGAGATGTTCGAGACCTGGTACAAGATGGTCGCGATGCTGCAGAGCGGCCTCGACCTGTCGCCGATCATTACGCATCGTTTCGCGGCCGATGATTACGAGCAAGGCTTCGCCGCGATGCTGTCCGGCGAAAGCGGCAAGGTGATTCTCGACTGGACGGCCTGAGTCGAGTGAGTGTCGAGACGGGGCAGTGCGGCGCGATCGCCGCCTGCCCTGTTTTCGTTTGCACGCGCATCGTTGCGCGTCGGAACGCGTGATTCAGCGCTTGAGGTGAGATTATTCGGGAGCTGTGTGTGCGTGCCGAATCGCCGCGCGATCCCGCATCGGTGAATGGCGATTTCACGTCCGCTTCACCTGTCGGTAGCCACCTCGCTTCTTCTCGTCACGCCATTCGGCGCCTGCTTTTCCTTCTTCCACACACTTCCCTGCTTCGCCTGGCAGGCGGGCGTTTGCTTGCCGCCGTATGCGACATCGCGCCGAATCGGGACATCAACCGTGAGCTGCACACAGCGTTGCGCCTCACTGATAGGCGATGCGATCGACATCGATCGGCCTCGACCGGTGCGCAGGCCACCACTTGATCCGTTCACCATTCAATCAGCGCGAATCGAGCTGAAGACTCGTCAGGACGAGCAGACGCTTCAGGCACGATTCAACCTTCCCACCGGCAGGGCCTTTTCATCCAGGCATTGACGGCGGAGAACGATCGTTCTACCGTAAACCCCATGAACACACTTCTCGACTCCTCCGGCGAACCGGGCGTTCGCGACCGGCTGCTCGACGCGGCCGAAGCGCTGATCTACTCCGGCGGCATCCATGCGACCGGTGTCGACGCGATCGTCAAGCGATCCGGCGCGGCGCGAAAGAGCTTTTATTCGCATTTCGAATCGAAAGAAGCACTGGTGGTCGCCGCGCTCGAGCGGCGAGACGAGCGCTGGATGCGCTGGTTCGTCGACGGCACGCTGGCGCGCGGCAAGGCGCCGCGCGCGCAACTGCTCGGCATGTTCGATGTGCTGCGCGACTGGTTCGGGCAGCCCGACTTCCACGGTTGCGCATTCCTGAACGCGTCGGGCGAGATACCCGACGCCGACGATCCCGTGCGCGTCGTCGCCCGTATGCACAAGGCGCGCCTGCTGGCATTCGTGCGCGAGCGCCTCGACGCCTATGCCGACGAAACCGGCATCGAGCGCCGCGGGCTCGCGCGCCTCGCGCGTCAGTGGCTCGTATTGATCGACGGCGCGATCGGCGTGGCGCTCGTCAGTGGCGATGCAAACGCTGCACGCGATGCCCGCGCGACGGCTGAACTGCTGCTCGACACCGCCTCGCGGTAGCCGACGCAGCGAATCCGAACCGGCTGCGTGCGTTCGCGGCCAGAACCCTGAACAGGAGCTACCCATGTCCGCTTCCCCCGAAGTTCGTCCGCCCGTTCCGCCCTTCACGCTCGACACGGCGCGCCAGAAAGTGCGCGCCGCCGAGGACGCGTGGAACACGCGCGACCCGCAACGCGTGTCGCTCGCCTATACGCCGCAAAGCCGCTGGCGCAATCGCGCGGAATTCGTGACGGGCCGCGACGAGATCGTCGGGCTGCTGCAGCGGAAGTGGGCGCGCGAACTCGACTACCGGCTGATCAAGGAGCTGTGGGCGTTCGGCGGCAATCGCATCGCGGTGCGCTTTGCGTACGAGTGGCACGACGATGCGGGCAACTGGTTCCGTTCGTACGGCAACGAGAACTGGGAGTTCGACGAAAACGGCCTGATGGCGCATCGTCACGCGAGCATCAATGATCTGCCGATTCGCGAGGCGGACCGTCTTTATCATTGGCCGCTCGGCCGTCGTCCGGACGATCATCCGGGGCTGTCCGATCTCGGGCTGTGATGATGCGCGCACGCGTTCAACGGATCGGCGAACGCATCACCAAGCTTCAATGGTGAGGAAATTCGGGAGCCGCCCGCTGAAGGTGAGACTTTTCGGGACGAGGTGAAATGCCGCGTCGAACTGGGTGCATTGAACGGATCGACGCGACGTCGCAGGGGTAAAGCGGCGCAGATGTCGACGTGCAGCGGTGTGCTTTCCTGCGTGATGCATCTCACCGATCGCATCGAAGCGATCGTGCATTGCCGATCGGTGTGTGCGAGCGCGACGTGCAACTCACCGATCGAATCATCTTGCGACTTTCAACGAAAAATCGCGCAAGCAGTGCGCGCTGCGATAGGGCGTTGCTCACCGCTCGATGTTCACCGCCGCCGCATCGTCAAAGTCGGCACACGTGCGCAACCGCATCGTGTATCGCTCACCGCAGCCGATTCACGAAGGGCCGCCCGGCGCCAGCGCCGGGCACGACCCTCACCTCTCACCCCGCAATCCGCGCGGCGATCGCCTCGCCCACTTCCTGCGTGCCCGCATTGCCGCCGAGATCGCGGGTACGCGGCCCCGTGCGCAGCACGTCCTCGATCGCGGCGACGATCGCATCGTGCGCTTCGCGTTCGCGGCCCGTGCCGTTGCCGAGGAAGTCGAGCATCATCGCCGCCGACCAGATCATCGCGACCGGATTCGCGATGTATTGCCCCGCGATGTCGGGCGCGGAACCGTGCACGGGCTCGAATAGCGACGGGAACGTGCGGTCGGGGTTCAGGTTCGCCGACGGCGCGATGCCGATCGTGCCCGTACAGGCCGGCCCGAGATCCGACAGGATGTCGCCGAACAGGTTGGACGCGACGACGACGTCGAAGCGGTCCGGCTGCAGCACGAAGCGCGCGCACAGGATGTCGATGTGCTGCTTGTCGACCGCGATCTCCGGATAGCGTTCGGCCATCTCGGCCGCGCGCGCATCCCACCACGGCATGCTGATCGCGATGCCGTTGCTCTTGGTCGCGACGGTGACGCGCTTCGCGCGCCGCTGCGCGAGCTCGAACGCGAATTTCAGCACACGCTCGGTGCCGTGCCGCGTGAAGATCGACTGCTGCATCACGACTTCGCGCTCGGTGCCTTCGAACATCGTGCCGCCGACCGACGAATATTCGCCCTCGGTGTTCTCGCGCACGATCATGAAATCGATGTCGCCCGGGCGGCGGCCGGCGAGCGGCGACGGCACGCCGTCGAACAGGCGCGCGGGCCGCAGGTTGATGTACTGGTCGAATTCGCGGCGGAATTTCAGCAGCGAGCCCCACAGCGAAATGTGATCGGGCACCGTCGCCGGCCAGCCGACCGCGCCGAACAGGATCGCGTCCATGCCCGACAGTTGCGCCTTCCAGTCGTCCGGCATCATCGTGCCGTGCTGCGCGTAGTAGTCGCAGCTCGCCCAGTCGATCTCGACGAAGTCGAAGCGCACGCCGAAGCGCGCGGTCACGGCGGCGAGCGTGCGCAGGCCCTCGGGCATCACTTCGCGGCCGATGCCGTCGCCGGGGATCACGGCAATCCTGTAAGTCCTGTCGGTCATGCAAATCTCCTTGGCTGATTGGCCGGCTGCCGGAAAGGCAGGGGCCCGTCACGTCATTCTATTTGTTTCCATCTGGATTAAAATCGCTCAAAAGTTAATCGACTTTCCACGAATCGTGAATAAATCGCCGAACCTCGACGACCTGCGCGTGTTCAGCCTGGTCGTCCGCCTTGCGAGCTTCAGCGCGGCCGCCGAGCAGCTCGCCGTGTCGCCCGCGTACGTCAGCAAGCGCGTCGCGATGCTCGAGGCGCAGCTCGGCACGCGCCTGCTGCATCGCTCGACACGCCGCATGACGGTCACCGACGCCGGCGAACGCGTGTTCGCGCGCGCCGAAAAGATTCTCGACGACGTCGATCATCTCGTCGAGGACGTGTCGACCACGCGCACGGTGCCGCGCGGCACGCTGCGCATGTCGAGCAGCTTCGGCTTCGGCCGGCACGTCGTCGCGCCGGCGCTGCTCGACTTCAGCGCGCGCTATCCGCAGTTGAATGTGCGGCTCGATCTGTTCGACCGGCTCGTCGACGTGGCGGGCGAAGGCTACGACCTCGACGTGCGCATCGGCGACGAGATCGCCGATCACCTGATCGCGCGCCGCCTTGCCACGAACCATCGCGTGCTGTGCGCGTCGCCAGACTATCTCGCCCGACGCGGCACGCCGCGCTCGCTCGCCGATCTCACATCGCACGACTGTCTCGCGATCAAGGAGCGCGATCATCCGTTCGGCGTATGGCGGCTGAATGTGCGCGGGGAAACGGTCACGGTGAAGGTTGGCGGCGCGCTGTCGACGAACCATGGCGAGGTGGCCGTGCAATGGGCGCTGGCCGGACGCGGCATCGTGCTGCGCTCGATCTGGGAGGCCGGGCCGCTGATCGAACGCGGCGAACTGTGTCGCGTGCTGCCGGACGCGACCCAGCCCGCGAACATCTGGGCCGTGTACCCGGAACGCGTCGCGGCGTCGGCGAAGGTGCGCGTGTGCGTGGATTTTCTGGTGGAGACGCTGGCCGGCCTGAATGCCGCGGCGGGTGACGATACGGCCTGAAACCGGCTAAAGGTGAGCTTTTACGGGGGCGTGCGCAGGCATCGTCGACGATGCCTGCGGAGCGTCACGCCGCGTGTCGCGCGCCGAGCATCAGGTCGAGATTCTGCACGGCGGCGCCGGATGCCCCTTTGCCGAGATTGTCGAACACGGCGGACAGCAGCACCTGCCCGCCGTTCGCGTTGACGAACACGCCGAGCCGCAGATCATTGGTGCCGTTCAGCGCTTGCGGATCGAGATGCGTTGCCGCGCGTGCGTCCGCGAGCGGCATCACATCGACGTGACGGGCGTCCGCGTAGTGGTGCGCGAGACACGCATGCAGCCGCTCACCCGTCACGCCGGCCGGAAGCAGGCGCAGCTCGATCGGAATGGTGAGCACGATGCCTTGCCGATAGGCACCGTAGGCCGGCACGAAGAACGGGCGGTGCGCGAGCCCCGCATGCTGCCGGATCTCGGGCACGTGCTTGTGCGCGAGCGCGAGGCCGTAGACCTGCAGCGGCAACGCGCGTGCCGCGGCGTCGCCCGATTCGAATGCGTCGACGGCGGCTCTCCCGCCGCCCGAGTAACCGGACACCGCATGGATGCTCACCGGGTAGTCGCGCGGCAGCAGCCCGGCCTGCAGCAGCGGACGAAGCAGGCCGATCGCGCCGGTCGGGTAGCAGCCGGGATTGGTCACGCGCTTCGCATGCGCGATCTCGTGTGCGTGTCCGTCGGCCATCTCGGGAAAGCCGTAGACCCAGTCGGGTTGCGTGCGATGGGCCGAACTCGCGTCGATCACGCGTACCGCCGGGTTCCGGATGAAGCCGACCGCTTCGCGCGCGGCCGCATCGGGCAGGCACAGGATCGCGATATCGCACGCGTTGAGTGCATCGGCGCGCCGCGCCGCCTCCTTGCGTTCGGCGGCGGGAAGCGTGAGCAGCCGCACGTCGGTGCGGTCGCGCAGACGCGCGTGAATCTGCAACCCGGTCGTGCCCTGGTCGCCGTCGATGAAGACAGTGGGGAAGCTCATGATGGTCGTGCTCGTCGCGTTCGGTCGTCGGGGAAACCGTATCGTCCACCGAACGCCTAGAATAGGAAAAGTTGAATTTGCTGATCGTCTGATTCAGATTTCCTGAACGAGAGGAGTGTGATGCGCGAGATCAGTCTGGACCGTCTGCGTACGCTGGTCGCGATCGCGGACCAGGGTTCCTTCGTGGCGGCGGCGCAATGGCTTCATCTCGCGCCGCCGACCGTCAGCCTGCATGTCGCCGAGCTGGAAAGCCGCGTCGGCGCGCCGCTGCTGTCGCGCACGCGCGGCAACGTGCGCCCGTCGGTGATCGGTGAAGTGCTGGTGGAGCGGGCGCGGCGTCTGCTGGCGGAAGTCGAATCGACGCTGGACGACGTGCAGCGACAGGTGCAGGGGTTGACCGGGCGCGTGCGTCTCGGCGCGTCGACCGGCGCGATCGCGCATCTGCTGCCGCAGGCGGTGGCTGGACTGCGCGCGCAGCATCCGGATATCGACGTGCAGATCGCGGTGCTCACGTCGCAGGACACGCTGGCGCGCATTGCACAGGGCACGCTCGACGTCGGGCTGGTCGCGCTGCCGCAAGCGCCGGTCGCGGGGCTGTCGATCCGCTCGTGGCGCCGCGACCCGGTGATGGCTTTCCTGCCCGCGGACTGGCCGCTTCCGGCCCGTGTGACGCCGGCGTATCTGGCCGCGCGGCCGCTGATTCTCAACGATGCGACGACGCGCCTGTCGCGGCTCACGACCGAATGGTTCGCGCTCGGCGGCCACCGGCCCGTGCCGCGGATCGAACTCAACTACAACGATGCGATCAAGAGCCTGGTCGCCGCGGGGTACGGCGCGACGCTGCTGCCGCACGAGGCGGGCGCCCCGCTGCCGGATGCGCGCATCGTCATGCGGCCGCTACGTCCGGCGCTGTGGCGTGAGCTGGGGATCGCCCATCGGGCCGGCCCGGTCGAACGGGCCACGCAGCACGTGCTCGATGCGCTGCGGGCGCTCGGCGCGCGATAGCGGGCCGTCGTGCGGCTGGCCCGTGCGGGCCGTACGGCCTGAACGCAGGTTCAGAGCCGGTTGTCCTTCGCCAGCGTGAGCACGCGCGCCCAGCGCTGCGCATCGCGCTTGTCCATCATCGGCAGCTTCCATTCGCCGCGCACGGCGTCGCGCACGCGCACGACGAGATGCCAGCGGCCGTCGATCGGCGCGGCCTCGCAACCGTCGAGCTGCGACAGCGTATAGCGGCCGTCCGCGCTGTCATGCGACAGCCACAGCAACCCTTGCGTCGTGGACACGCGCAACTCGCCCCACGCGCGATGCACGATATGCGTCCAGCCTGCTTCCTTCGTGTTCGGTGCGATGTCGCGGCGGCGCTTGAGCCACCACGCGATCAACGCGATCAGGAGCGCGGCGGCGAGCACGGCGGCCGCGATCGCGACCGGCTGGCCGAACTGCGCGGCGATGACGTGAAACAGGTGAACGGCGCCCCATCCGAGGGCGATGAGCGCGAATAGCGCAATGAAAATCGGCATGTCGAATCGGAAAGGAGGACGGGCCGGCGCAGGCAGCGCACCGGCCCGTTGCACACGGCATTACCGGCGGCGGTGAATGTCGTGCGTGACGAAGCCCGCGTCGTTGGTGGGCAGCGCGAGGCCGTCCTTCACCGCGAGCGTCTTGCGGATGTCGTCGAGACCCGCGGACCAGTGGTCGCGCATCGTCGACAGACCGAACTGATAGTCCTTGTAGTGATGCTCGTACGCCTTCTGCTGATAGATCAGATGCTGGATGTTGTACTTCTTCCCGCTCGACATCGCTTCGGCTTCGACGCACCACGGATCGTTCTTGCGTTGCTCTTCCGGCACCTGTTCGAGCACGTGGCGCAGCACGTTGCGGTAGCGCTGTTCGCGCTGCAGCGTGTCGGTCACGAAACGCGTGCGGCTCGAATACTGCACGTCCTTCGTGCGCTCGGCGACGTCGGCCATCGTGCGCGGCAGCGGCCCGCGCGCGCTCCACAGATCGACCTGGAACGCGAGCGTATCGCAGCGCGGCCGGGCGCGGAGCACTTCCATCAGCGGCGTGTTCGACACGACACCACCGTCCCAGTAATACTCGCCGTCGATCTCGACGGGCGGGAACGCGGGCGGCAACGCACCGGACGCCATGAAATGCTCGGGCGCGAGACGGATGCGCGAGTTGTCGAAGTACACGAAGTTGCCGGTGCCGACGTTGACCGCGCCGACCGACACGCGCGTCTCGCCCGAATTGATCCGGTCGAAATCGCACAGCTTGAGCAGCGTCGTGCGCAGCGCCGACGTGTCGTACCAGCTGATCTTTTGCGGATGATCGGCCACGCCCGGCAGCGGCGGCGGGAAGCGCGGCACGAAGAACCCTTGCTGGCCCTGCATCATCGCGCTCGCGGCCTGCGACGCGGTGAAGAACGTGCGCACCTGATCGATGCTGTTGAACAGCGCGAATTCGAACGCGGCCGGAATCGCGGGAAAGAACGCCGGCTGGCAGATCGTTTCCCAGAACTCACGCAGGCGCTCGACGCGATGCTCGGGCGCATTGCCGGCGATCAGCGCGGTGTTGAGCGCGCCGATCGAGATGCCCGCGATCCAGTCGAGCGGAATGCCCGCCTCGTGCAGCCCTTCGAACACGCCGGCCTGGTACGCGCCGAGCGCGCCGCCGCCCTGCAGGACGAGCGCGATCGTTTCGTACGGCAGCGACCGCGCAGCGGCCGGTGCGCCGGCTTCGTGGTGCAGGTCCGCCGCATCCACGGCCTGCTTTTCGGTGCGGGCGTGCGGCTTCATTGCATGAACCAGCCGTGGCTGACGATGAACGACTGGCCCGTGAGCGCGGCGCTCGGGAACGCCGACAGGAACAGCACCGTCTGCGCGACGTCCTGCACCGTCGTGAACACGCCGTCGACCGTGTTGCCCAGCATCACCTTCTTGATCACTTCCTCTTCGCTGATGCCGAGCTCCTTCGCCTGCTCCGGAATCTGCTTGTCGACCAGCGGCGTGCGCACGAAGCCCGGACACACGACGTGCGAGCGCACGTTGTGCTTCGCGCCTTCCTTCGCCAGCACGCGGGCGAGGCCCAGCAGGCCATGCTTGGCCGTCACGTACGCCGACTTCAGCGGCGACGCTTCGTGCGAGTGCACCGAACCCATGTAGATTACGACGCCGCCGCGATCGTCCTTGTACATGTGCTTGAGCGCGGCCTTCGTCGTCAGGAACGCGCCGTCCACGTGGATCGCCTGCATCTTCTTCCAGTCAGAGAACGAATAGTTCTCGATCGGGTTGACGATCTGGATGCCCGCGTTCGACACGAGGATGTCGACCGAGCCGAACGCTTCGGCCACCTTGTCGATGCCGCTGTTCACGGCGTCTTCGTTGGTCACGTCCATCGCGACGCCGATCGCCTTGCCGCCTGCCTTGTTGATCTCGTCGGCGACCGCGTTCGCGCCGTCCTGGTTCAGGTCGGCGATCGCGACGGCCGCGCCTGCCTTGGCCAGTTCCAGCGCGATTTCCTTGCCGATGCCGCTCGCGGCGCCCGTGACGACTGCGGTCTTGCCATTCAGGTTGCTCATGTTCGAATTCCCGTGGTGAAAGGATTGACAGGGAGAAAGGACTGCGGACGTGTTACTGAGCCAGGTAATCGTAGACGACTTCACCGAGGCCCAGCGTCAAATCCGCGACGAGGTGGCGCGCTTCGACGATTTCGAGCACCGGCAGATCGGCCACCGGCGCGAGCGCGTGCGGCGCCAGCTCGAGCGATGCGGGGCCCGTCCACGCGCCCTTCATCTTGATGTCCTGCATGTAATAGCGCACCAGTTCGCAGACGCGTGCGGTGCCGTCGACGTGCGGGATGATCTTCAGCAGGAAATTGGGGCCGGCGAGCCGTTTCGTCTGCTCGTCGATGTCGAGTTCCTTGTGCTTGTAGCCCATCGTGCCGGTCGCGACGCGCACCTTGCCGTAGTCGAGTGTGCCCAGGATGTGATCGGTGTTCACGTGCAGCGTGGGCGACGCGAGCTTCTTCGGGAAGCCCCACAGCTCGCGGCCGCCGGCGATCGGCGGGTGATCGTCGAGATACATCGCGAGCGTATAGCCGCCCGGCTGGCCTTCGTATTCGACGGGGATCACCTGGCCGCTTTCGGTGTAATCGCCGAAGCCGGTCGAATCGGCCATGCGGATGAATTCGTAGTGGACGAGCGGCTCGGTGACCTGCAGCGGCTCGGGGACGATTTCACGGAGGCGGTCCGGATCGGTGCGGTACGTGATGATCAGAAACTCACGATCGACGAAACGGTACGGGCCCATCGGGAAGGCAGGGCTGGTCAACGGCATCGCAAACGCTTTCGATCGGACATCGCTGGGTTTCATGCGGACTCCTTGTTGTTGATCGCTTCGTGGATGAGTGGACGTAATCGTATGCCTGTGCGTTGCCGTTGTGCGATGCCGCATCTGGAATTAATTGTTGCCGATTTCGAATAATTTGCGGCGTAAATATTGAGATGAATGAGACAAACGGCCTGGACGGCGTGCCGGCCGGGCGATGGTCGCAGGCGTCGATGACGCCCTCATGTGAAAAGGGTGAGTCTTTACGGGAGAGGTGGTGAGCCCTTACGGGAGACGGTCGCGCGGGAATATGACAATTGTGTGAACTTGTGTTGCAGTGCAGGCTCTAAGTGCGTTCGCCGCGCGCGCCTCGCCCGGGCGGCGGCCGCATTAAGCACCGCTTAAGCGGCCACGCCCTAGCATCGTTCGACTCCGGCCGGGCAACCGGCCGATCTTTTACGCCCCACGCAACCGGATTCATGCAGAACCTCAATCTCGCCCTCTTTTCCGCCATCAACGCCGGCGGTGCACCGCACCCGGGCGTCGCCCGCCTCGCGATCTTCGCCGCCGACTGGCTCGTCTATGCGCTGCCCGCGATGCTGCTGCTGACCTGGCTCTTCGGCGCGCGCCCCGCGCGGCGCCAGGCGATCGAAGCCGGGGTCGGCGTCTGCGTGGCGCTCGTGCTCGCGCAGGTGCTCGGGCATGTCTGGTTCTCGCCGCGCCCGTTCATGGCCGGCGTCGGCACGCAGCTGATTCCGCACGCGCCGGACAGTTCGTTTCCGAGCGATCACATGACGTTCGCGTGGAGCATGGCGGTCGGCCTGCTGCTCGGCGGCACGACGCGGGTCACCGGTTTCGTGATGGCCGCGATGGCCGTGGCGATCGCATGGGGGCGCATCTATGCGGGCGTGCACTGGCCGTTCGACATGGCGGGCGGCGTGCTGGTCGGCACGGTGGGCGCGCTGGCCGCGCACCTGTACGGGCAACGCGTGACCGCGCTGCTCGAACGGCTCGGCGATTCGGTGCATGCGGTCGTGATGGGACGCCGGCAGGCGCCGTAAGCGGAACGAGGCGGAACGCAGCGGCAGGGACGCCGTCAGCCGGGCGAGCCGGGTGTGCGGGCCGATTCGGCCGAGGCGGACGGGCCGTCGCTCGCGTCGTGCAGTTCGGGCGTATCGGCCGGATGCCGCGCGGCATCGCGGTCGAGGGCGCTTTCCTTCAGGATCGCGCACATCGCGACGAACAGCGCGAGGACGACCGCGGCGAGGCCGCAATAACCGGCGATCTTCAGATGGCGAAGGAAAGGCGAAGCGTGGCTTGCTTTTGTCATGACCGGGCGCTCCTGGACGGGCTGCGGCGGCTGTCGCCCGACAGCGGCGTCGCAGACATACATATATACCAGCCGCGATGCCGGTGCCAAGCCCACCGCTGCGCCGGCGCCACGATTGTTTCGGCCGCCGGTCGAGCGGGCGCTCCCGGTCAGTCTTCCAGCGTTTCGTGCACGGCCGCCGCGCCGCGCTTCCAGTAGGCCGCCGCGCGGATGCGCGACTTGTCGACGCCGCGCTCGCCGGTCAGGTGCTGGCGCACCGCGCGCATCGACAGCGCTTCGCCGGCCGCCCACACGTAGCCGTCGCCGGACGACGGCAAAGGCAGATCGCGCACGGCATTCAGCAGCACGTCGCCGTCCGCCGCGTCGGCTTCGGCGCGGAAGCGCCAGATTTCATGCACGTCGGCGCGCGTATCGAACGAGATCTGCGCGGTGCGATCCGCGACTTCCAGCACGACCGCCGCGCGCGCGCCGGCCGGCAATTCCTCGAGGCGCCGCGCGACGGCCGGCAGCGCCGTATCGTCGCCGATCAGCAGATGCCAGTCGAAACCGGTCGGGACGACGAACGAACCGCGCGGGCCGCCGATGCCGAGCCATTGGCCGACGCGTGCCTGCGCGGCCCACTGCGATGCCGGGCCCGGATGGTTCAGCACGAATTCCAGATCGAGTTCGCGGGCGGCGCGGTCGAAGCGGCGCGGCGTGAAGTCGCGCGCGACCGGCTTCGGTTCGCCTGCCGGAAACTCGGGGCCGTTCGCACCGAGCGTCGGCAGCGCGGGGCGTTCCGCGCCGGGCGGCGGGAAAAAGACCTTCACGTGATCGTCGAACGATGCGGATTCGAAATCCGCGAGATCGGGGCCGCCGAGCGTGACGCGCAGCAGATGCGGCGTCACGGCATGCACGCGCAGCACCTGCAGCAGGCGGAACTTGAGGGTGTGGCGCACGCGGGTCACGGTGCGCTCGGACGTGTTCTGCATCAATCCGTTCTCCTTGGGTGGTGACGGGGCGGCGCGCATCACGCGCCGGCGCCGCCTTCGATTTCGGCCGTCGCGCGGCGCATGATGGCCGCGATGCGGCGCTGTTCGTCGGCATCGGCGGCGCTCTTGTGCAGCAGCGCGCGCTTGAGCGCGAGACGGGCCTCGACGAATTCCGGCAGCCAGCCGGCCTGCGATTCGTCCTGCGCTTCATTGCCCGCCGATTCCCCGGCGAACGCGCGGCGCATGAACTCCATCTTGCGGGCGAGGTGCGTGAGGCGGGCGAACAGCGTGTCGACGCGTTCGCGCTGGGCGTCGAGATGTGCGCGGCCTGCGTCGGTCAGCGCATAGCGCTTGCGGTTGCCTTCCGCCTGCGACGCGACGAAGCCGACTTCCTCGAGGTACGTGAGCGCCGGATACACCATGCCGGGGCTCGGGCTGTAAAAGCCGTTCGAGCGCGTGTCGAGCGCCTTGATCAGTTCGTAGCCGTGGCTCGGTTGTTCGGCCACCAGCGCGAGCAGCAGCAGTTGGAGGTCGTCGGAGCTGAACTGGCGGCCGCGCGGCATGCCGTCGTCGCCGAAATCGCCAAAGCCGCCGCGTCCGCCCCGGCCGCCGAACGGGCCGCCACCGCCAAACGGGTCGTGGCCGCGGCGATGGCGGCCGATCGCGTGCAAGACGCCGGCGAACCAGTCAGGGCCGGCATGCGCACCATGACCGTCGCATCGGGCATGGCCGCGGGAGGGGTTGTGTCGCATGATCGTGTCCTATATGTCGTAAAACATATCTAAAGATATATATCGAAAGATACAGCGTCAAGGGGATTATTGAGGGCGGGATGGTGGTGGGGGCTGTGGTGGATGGCCGGTGCCGGCGTGGTTCGTGGGCGCGCTCCGTCGAGGGCGCCGGTGGATGGCTCCTCGATAAACAGAGGGCGCGATGCCGCATCACGTGCCGCTGCCGTCGGGTGACCATTCCCGAGGCACTGTCGTGCCGACACCCCCTGCGTTCGCCGACTATATCGCGGGATATTTGCCGCGGCACGACGTGATTCATGAATAAGTTAAACGGCGGCGATTATAAAAACACCAGAGAAAATTATTTATAAAATCGAAACGGTTTTATTTTCGACCGGCCAAACAAAACTTCCGCGCGGGCAAAGATCAATTATCCCGCTCCGTCGTTCAATTTCGTCGTGCCGGCCTTGCGCATGACTGGAGGCATCTCGGGCGGCGATGAAGAATTTCGACCCTTTATTTGCACCCCGAAAATTCATCGAAAAGGTAAAGCATTGCAATATAAAATCGTTATCCAGGTATGCCGGTTGCGGAGCACGATTTTATTTGGCAGGATTTTCATCGAGGCGCTCGGTTTTAAAACAACAAAGTAATCGACCATTCAATTTACTGAAATGACGCGCGGCGCTTGGGTAACGCCCGGCAAGGCAACTGACCAGAAAAACAGGTAACGAGGCGGCGAACGGGCGGCACTGTTCGCGATCATCGAATCAATCGCTTGCCCGGCAGCGTCGATGCGTCACTCGAACGATCCGGGCGAATCCGACACGGGGCGGCCATGGCGATACTCAAGAACGACGCTTCCGGAGACGCATGCCTGCTCCGCGCGTATCACGTGTTCGGCCGCGACGACGCGCGCTGCGACACGGTCATCCGGGATGGCTCGGTGTCCCGCGTCCATGCCCATATCCGCTGGGTCGGCGGGCTCTGGGAACTCCACGATCACAGCAGCAACGGCACGTCGGTATCGGGCGTATCGCTGCGCGATGGCGAGCATGCGGTGCTGCAGCAAGGCGACGTGATCCGCTTCGGCAGGGCCGGCACCGCGCCGTGGCGGGTCGAGTCGCTCGACGATCCGGCCGATACGCTGTGGCCGATTCGCGGTGCCGCCGCGCCGATCGTGCTCGCGCCGCGCCAGATCCTGCCGGTGCCTGCCGCGCAGCCGGTCACGATCGTTCGTTCGCCGGCCGGCGAATGGCTGTGCGACGACACGTTGCCGCCGCGCGCGCTCCATGACGGCGACGAAGTGTCGACCGGCGACTTCGCGTGGCGTCTCGCGCTCGCGCGCCACGGCTCGACGGTGATGCTCGCCGCCCCCGCCGATCCGGCCGCGCCGGCGCCATTGCTCGAATTCCTCGTCAGCCGCAACGAGGAGCACGTGCGCATGCTGCTGCATGTCCGCGGCGGCGTGGTCGACCTCGGCGAGCGCGCCCATCACTACAGCCTCGTCACGCTCGCCCGCGCCCGCTCGGCCGACATGCAGGCCGGCTACGACGCCGCCACGCAAGGGTGGATCGAACTCGACCGGCTCGCGCGCATGCTCGGCATCGACGCGTCCCATGTCAACGTGCAGATTCATCGCGCGCGGAGCCAGTTCGCGGCGCTGCCGGGGCTCGGTGCGAGCCAGCTCGTCGAGCGCCGACGCGGCAGCGTCCGTTTCGGCGATGTGCCGTTCCGGGTGATGCGCGGCGAGCATCTCGAATGCGAGTCGGTGCCGGCCGCCGGGCCGCGTATCGGCGTGCCGCGCGCGGTGCCGGGCCCGATCGTCCATTGCCCGTGAACGCGGGAGAACCGGCCGTGCTGCCGACCGTATCCCGCGCCCTCGCCCGGCCGGATGCACCTGAACCGCCGAAGCACGCGGTGCCTTTTGCAACGCTCGCCGGCAAATGGCATTACCGGCTCGGCCCGCTGCTCGGCGAAGGGGGCAACGGCGTGGTGTTTCGGGCTACCTGCGACGAGACGGGGCACGCCGTCGCGATCAAGCTGATGCGCGACGATGCCGCGCTGACCGTGCCGGAGCGGATGCACCGGCGTGCGCGCTTCCGGCGCGAGACGAGCCTGTGCGAGGCGCTGCGGCATCCGAACATCGTCGCGCTGCTGGACCGCGGCGAAGCGCCCGACGGCCGGCTGTTCGCCGTATTCGAACTGGTCGAGGGCCGGACGGTGCGCGACCGGCTCGCGGCGGACGGGCCGCTGTCGGCCATCGACACGGGGCGGCTGATGACGCAGGTGCTCGACGCGCTCGCGGCCGCCCATCGGCGCGGCATCGTGCATCGCGATCTGAAGCCGCAGAACATCGTGATCGCGGTCGCCGACGACGGGCCGCACGCGAAGCTGCTCGATTTCGGCATCGGCGCATTGCTGCCCGGCACCGAAGACATCGCGCGCCAGACCGCGACGCTCGCGACCGAAGTACTCGGCTCGCCGCCCTACTGCGCGCCGGAGCAATTGCGCAACGAGCCGCCGACGCCCGCCAGCGACCTGTATGCGTGGGGCCTGATCGTGCTCGAATGCCTGACGGGCGAGGTCGTCATGCAGGGCGCCAGCGTGGCCGAGATCCTCTATCAGCAACTGAGCCCGGTAGATGTCGCGCTCCCGCCGTCGATTGCGTCGCTGCCGCTCGGCGCGGTGCTGCGGCACGCGCTGAACAAGAATCCGCGGCAGCGTGCCGCGTCGGCCGAGGCGCTCGCGACGCAGTTTCGTGCGCTCAACTTCGCGGCGCTGGTCGGCCAGTTCGACGCCGGTCGCGCCGGTCGGAAGGCGCGTTCGCGCCCGCTTGCGCCGCGCGGCGAGACGCTCGCCGAAGTGGGCGAGTACCGGCAGATCACCACGCTGTGCTGCTGCGTGACGATTGCCGGCGAGGGCCGCCAACGCCATGCCGGCACCGAGCACGGCATGGCGCTCGACGGCTACGAGGAACAGTGGCTGACGAAGTGCGCCGATATCGCGGTCGGTTACGGCGCGCATGCGGGCGGACGGCTCGGCGACACGCTGCTGTTCCATTTCGGCCTGCAAGGCGACATCGACCGGCCCGCCCGCCGGGCGGTGCGGGCGGCGCTCGACATGGTGCGCGTCGCCGGGCGCGCGCGGTTGCCGGTGCCGCCAGCCGCCGGCGGCCGTGCTGCCGAGGGTGAAGAAGGCTGGCGGGTCGAAGTGGCCGCCGCGATTCACGTCGGGCAGGTGCTCGCGCATGCGTCGCACATGTCGGGCGTCTCGACGCCCGCCGCGGCGTCGCGGCTGCTGCGGCTGGCCGGCCCCGGACAGATTCTGATCAGTGACGATGCGCGGCTCGTGCTCGAACGGCATGCCGATTCGCGGCCGACCGCGTTGCGGCTCGCACGGGCGGGCCTGGTGTCGCAGCCGGTTCATGAATTGCTTGGCGAGCGGCACGCCGATACGCCGTTCGATTCGCTCGACGCCGGCAGACGGACACCCATGGTCGGCCGCGCGCGTGAGTTCGACGCACTGCTGCGCGCGTGGCAGGACACGCTCGGGCGGCATCGTCGCGCGCTGCGCGGCGAGCCGGCGCCGCTCGGCGTGCCGCGGCTCGTCGTCGGCGAGGCGGGCTTCGGCAAGTCGCGGCTCGTGCACGAGCTGTGCGAGGCCGTGCGGACCCGGGGCCACGCGTTCGCGCAGTGCGGTTGCCTGCCAGAACGCGAGAATCATGCGCTGTTTCCGGTCCTGCGGTTCATCGCCGCGCACTGGCTCGTCGATGCCGATCGCGCGCCGGGCGTGGCGCTCGCGGCGATCGACGCGATGATCGCGCCGCTCGATTGCGACCATGCGGCGGCGCGTGTCGCGCTCGCGACCTGGCTCGGGCTGCCCTGCGACGCGAACGGGCTCCTGTGGTCGAGCGCGCGCGAGCAGCACGCGCTGTTCGACGTCCTCGAGCAACTGCTCGTATCGCTCGGCAACGGCGCGCCGGTGCTGCTCGTGATCGAGGACGTTCAGTGGCTCGATCGTTCGACCGAGGAGTTTCTCGCGTATCTGCGGCGCTCGCCGCGCGCGGCGGCACTGTGCATCGTGCTCACGTCGCGCCCCGACAGGCTCGCGCGCTGGCGCGGCGCGGCCGACCGCGTGGTGCTGCGCCGCCTGCCGCGCGACGACGCGCAACGCCTGATGTCGGCGCATCTCGGCCCGGGCGCGTTCGATCCGGCGTGGCTCGATCGGCTCGCCGATCGCACCGCGGGCATCCCGCTGTTCATCGAGGCCGTCGCGCGCGAACTGACGGTGAGCGGCGCGGACGGTCCGCTTGCCGGGCCCGCGGCAACGGACCCTTATCCGCTGCCGCTCAGTCTCGGCGGCATGCTCGGTCTGGCCTTCGACCGGATCGACGACGCGCGCGACACCGCGCAGCTCGCCGCGACCATCGGGCTCGAAGTGGATGCGCAACTGCTCGCCGATGCATCGCCGCATGATCGCTCCACGCTCGATGCCCATCTGCGGCTGCTGCTCGAAGAGCGGATCGTGTACGCGCAACATCGGCGCGATCGCGTGTTCTATGCGTTCCGCCATGCGCTGATTCGCGACGCCGCATACGAATCGATGCCGCCGGCGGTGCGGCGCGGCAACCACGCGCGCGTCGGCCGTGCGCTGCTCGCGCGGGCCGATCGCGGCGCCGGTGCGCACGCGTTCGGCATCGCCGGGCACTTCGCGCGCGCCGGCGCGTGCGCGGACGCGATCGCCCAAGGCATCGACGCGGCGCGGCGTGCGCTCGAACATTCGCGATACGACGACGCGATTCGCTACGGGCAGGCCGTATTCGACTGGCTCGCGACCGCCGATCACGCCCAGCGCGAGCACGACAGTGCGCGCATTCGCGCCACGTTGACGCACGCGACGATGGCGCGATTCGGCTGGGCCGATCCGCAGATACGCGAGCATGCGGAGCAGTTGCTGCGGCAGACCCGGACGCTCGACGACCCGGAGCTCGAGATCAGCGCGTTGTGGACGCTGTCGACCTACTACCACGTCGCCGGCGACCGTCCGACCGTGCGCCGGATCGGCAAGCGGCTCGACACGCTCGCGACCGAGCGCGGCGAGGCGGGCGTGCAGGTCGCGGCGGACGCGATGCGCGGCATGAGCCTGTGGGTCGACGGCGACTATGCGCGCGCCCGTGCCGCGTTCGACGCGGTGCTGGCCGGCTACGACGCGCGGCGCGACGCGGGCCACCGGCGCATCCTGGGGCTCGATACGCGTGCGTGGACGATGGCGTCGCTCGCCAGCGTGCGCTGGTGCATGGACGACGATCCGCAACCGTCGCTCGCGATGGCGCGCGAGGCTGTGTATTGCGCGACCTGCCTCGATCATCTGCCGACGCTCGGCGTCACGATGATGTACCTCGCGCGCACGCATCAGCTCGCGGGCGACCGCGACGCGGCGCGAGCCGTGTCGGAGGCGATTCTCCGGCTGGCGGATGCGCACCGGCTGCGCGCGGTCGGGCACTACGCCGCGATCATTCATGCATGGACGCAACGCGATCGCGCGGGCGTCGTCGCGCATCTCGACGCACAGCGGCAGTCGGGCGGCCTGCTCGGGCTGACCTACTACGCGTCGCTGCTTGCCGAGCTGGATGCCGAACGCGGCGACTATGACGCGGCGCTCGCGCAGATCGGGGAGTGCCTCGCCTGGTGCGAATCGAGCGGCGAACGGTATTACGAAGCCCAGCTGTTGCTCAAGCAGGGCGAGTACTTGCGCCGCGCCGATCCGCGTTGCGGCGGCGTGGCCGCGCTGGACGCGTGCCGGCGCGCAGTCGAAATTGCAACGACGGCGGGCATGGGCCGGATCGCCAGGCTCGCCGAAGCGACGTTGCAGTCGTTGCCGTAAGCAGTTCAAACCGTCATTCAGGAGAGCATAAAGATGAGCAAGGATCTTCGATTACCGACGTACGAACAGTTTCTCGAATACCGCGCGACCGTCATCCGGGCAATCGCCCTCGCCTGGCATTCGCCGGCGTTTCTCGACAAGCTCGAAGCCGATCCGGTCCACGCATTGCGCGAGCAGTTCGACTATCACTTTCCGTTCAAGCTCGACCTGAAGGTGCAGCTCAAATCGTCGGAGTGGACACCAACCGTCAACGGCGACTGGACGGCCGGCCAGAAAAACAGGCTCACGCTGTACCTGCCGCCCGCGCCGGTGGACGACGCGCAGTTCGCGCAGGCGCTGGCTGCGTACAACGCGGACCACATCACCATCATGGAATGACTCCGGGGAAACCGACATGGCAAAGGACAACGCTAATCCGACGCTCGAATCGATGCTGGAGTTTCAGAAGGTCTATCTGCGCGCGATCGCGCTCTCGTGGCGCGACCCGGCGTTCAAGGCCGAACTGCTGGACCGGCCGCTGGATACGCTCGCGAAATACTTCGGCTATCAGTGCCCGTGGATCATCGACATCGACATCGAGAAGACGGGCGGCGATCATGGCTGGACGAGCGACGGGAAAGGCGGCGGGAGCTGGAACCTGCCGCGCAACGTGATGACGGTCGGCATACCGGAGCAGCCGACGCACCTGGACGAGGAGGCCGTGGCGCTCGCGGCCTACTGCGACGCGGGGCCGTGTTACCTGTTCACCTGCTGTTGACCGGGCGCGGCCGACCCGCGCACCGTCGCATGGCCCTGGGCGGTTGCCCGGGGCCGCGCGACGTTTGTCCGACCCGTCGCACGGAACCCGACGCATGCTCGATGACCTTTCGCGCGTATTGCGCTTCAAGCCGCACCTGCTCGTGCTCGATGCCGGGCCCGAGACCCTGTTCGTCGTCGACGAATTCAGGCGCGCGATGCTGTCCGGCGCGATCTTCGTGCGGATCGCCGCGTGCCTGCGGGCGCGCATGACGATTGCCGAGATCGTGACGTCGCTGGCCGGCACGTTCGGCGAATGGGACGTGCTCGCGCGGCTCGATCATCTGGTGCGGCGCGGCTACGTGCGCGCCGATCCACCGCACGCCGACGATGCGGCGCGCGGCTTCTTCGAACGGACCGGGCTCGACGGCGACGCCGCGTGCGCGCGCATGGCCCAACTGCGGGTCGCGGTGGAGACGTTCGGTGCGGCCGGTGCGGCGCTCCGGCGCGCGTTCGACGCGGCTGGTATCGGCATCGCGAAGGAGGCCGAACTGACCGTCGCGATCGTCGATACGCACGACCGCGACGATCTCGCCGCGTATGCCGCCCGCGTGGCGGCGCGCGGCGGTGCGCTGCTCGTCGTGGCGACCGGCGGCGTGCAGACGCTGATCGGACCGTTGCTGGCCGGCGGCGCCGCGCTCGCCGAGGCGCCGTGCATCGAATGCGTGCGCTACTGGATGCGCGTCAACCGGCCGGTCGAGGCGCTGCTGGCGCGCCATCACGGCAGCGACGCGACGCGTGTACCGGTGGCCGCCTCGCGTGCGGCCGCCGCCGCCGCGGCCGCGCTCGTGGCCGCGACGGTCGAGCAGCTCGCGGCCAACCGCGCGGTCGCGGAACGTGCGCAAACGCACATCGTTGCGCATCGACTCGACACGCTGGCCGTCGAACGGCATCGCGTGGTCAGGCGGCCGCAATGCCCGTGCTGCGGGAATCCCGCGTGGATGCGCGAGCAGGCGGCGCGGGCGCCGCGACTCGCCGGGGATGCGCCGCTGGCGCGGACGGACGGCGGCTACCGGAGCGCCGATCCGCAACAGGTGTTCGCGCGTCACGCGCATCTGATCTCGCCGGTCAGCGGCGCGATCGCGTATCTGCATCCGATGCCGAAGCGGCACGCGGGCCTGCGCAAGGTCTATGCGTCGGGCTTTCTCGTATGCCCGGCCGCCGTGCCGGACAGCAACCGGTTCGACCGGCTCTGCTCCGGCAAGGGCCGCACCGACGAGCAGGCCCGTACCAGCGCGCTGTGCGAGGCGCTCGAACGTTTCAGCAGCGTGTATCAGGGCGACGAGGCGACGGTGACCGGCAGCCTCGACAGCCTGCGCGCCGATCCGGCCTGCGACGCCGAGCCGATCCATGTGAACGCGCTTCAGCAGTTCAGCGAACGGCAATTCGACGCGCGCGACGCGATCAACGCGTTGACTCGCGATGTGCGCAAGCAGGTGCCGCCGCGCTTCACGTCGCACGACGTGATCGACTGGACGCCTGCGTGGTCGCTCGTGAACGGCCGGCGTCGCCTCGTGCCGCTGAGCTACTGCTACGCGGAAACGCCCGACAGCGCGCAGGCCACGGCCGCCTGCGTGCACAACCCGAACGGCTGCGCCGCCGGCTCGAGCCTCGACGAGGCGATTCTGCAAGGCATGCTCGAGTTGATCGAGCGCGATGCGGTCGCGATCTGGTGGTACAACCGGATCGCGCGCCCCGGCATCGATCTCGCGGGTTTCGACGATCCGTATTTCGACGCGCTCGTGCACGAATACGCGACGTTCGGATGGCGCGTATGGGCGCTCGACATCACGACCGATCTCGCGGTGCCGACCGTGGTCGCGCTCGCGGAGAATCCGCAGGACGGGCGTTTCTCGATCGGTTTCGGCTGTCATCCCGATGGCCGGATCGCGGTGCAGCGGGCGCTGACCGAAGTCAACCAGTTGCTCGATATCGCGGCGGATGCGCCGCATCCATGGGATCGCGACACGCTTTCGTCGACCGGATTTCTGTATCCGGCGGCAGGTATGCCGGCAACGACGCCTTCGACGTGGCGGCGGCCCGATGCCGCGTCGTTACCGGCGGTGATCGCGGAGTGTGTCGAGCGCATCGCGGCAGCCGGCATGGACGTGCTCGTCGTCGACAAGACGCGGCCCGACATTGGCTTGTCCGTGGTGCAGGTGATCGCACCGGGGCTGTGCCATTTCTGGCCGCGTTTCGGCGCGCGGCGACTGTATTCGGTGCCGGTGGCGCTGGGTTGGCGCGCGCAGCCGTGCGACGAAACGGCGTTGAATCCGGCGCTGCTGTTTCTGTGACCTGCGCGCGCAATCGCGTTGTCGGCGAACAGCGCGGGCTGCCGGAACGCCGACCGTTCGCGTCCGCGCCGGATCAGAACCGCGTACTGAACCCCACCCGCGCGATCGACTGCAACGCGCCGCTCGATGCGCCGTTCGCGTCCATCACGCCGTTGATCTGCGCGTTGCCGCCGTGGCTCGCACGTTGATGCACACCGGCCACGTACACCATCGTGCGCTTCGACAGCCAGTACTGGATGGCGGCGAGAAACTGATGCGCGTGCGTGTCGTCGAGCGTGTCGTTGCCTTTCATGTACGTGTAGCTCGCGCCGATCACCCATACCGGCGACGGCCGCCAGGCGGCACCGGCTTCCGCCGACCACGCGCCCGCGCCGTTGCGCGCATTGTGCACGGTCGTGAAGAGCGCCTTGCCCGTGACCGTACCGACCGTGTAGTGCACGCCCGCGCCCCAGTTGCGTACGCTGGTGGGCGGCAGTCCGTCGGCCGCGCCGTATTTCTGGTTCGTATAGGCGGCGCCCGCGCCGAACGGGCCGTGGTCGTAGCTGGCGCCGACGCTGACCGTGTTGTTCGCGCCGATCGACCCCGCGACGTTGCCGAAACCGTATAGCGCGCCGAAGGTCAGGCCCGACAGCGACGGGCTCGTGTACTTGACCGAATTCGCGACGCGATTGCTGCCCGCGACGCGGTCCCAGTCGAACGCACCGGTCGGGTTGTTCGGCAGCGCGAGCCGATCGAACGGCCCGTTGCGAAAGCCGTACAGGCCGACGAGATCCTGCGCGATCTCGTTGCCGCTGGCGGCCAGCGCATCGACCATGAATTCGTACTGGTTGCCGAGCGTCAGCGTGCCGTACCGGTCGTTCTGCAACCCGACATAGGCGGTGCGCGCGAACAGCCCGCCGCCGATGATCGCGCCGTTGCCGAGCGAATACTGGTTGACGAGCCGGAAGATCGCACGCGTGCCCGCGCCGAGATCCTCCTTGCCCTCGAAGCCGAGCAGGTTCGGAAAGAAGATGTTGTCGTCGAATTTCGCGGCGCCGTGGCCGCCTTGATTGCTGACGTAGCTGATGCCGGTATCCATCAGCCCGAACATCGTCACGCTGCTCTGCGCGAACGCCGCGGCCGGAAACGTGCAGGCCGCGAGCGCCAGAAAGGTCTTTTTCGTCATCTCCAAAGTGCTCCTCACATGATCCGATCGAGCCGGATATTTTTAATTGGACTACTGATTGATATGAAGAAACATGAACCGGGCGAACCCGGTTCGGCGACGGTCAAAGGAAGCGGTGGTGCGCAACGGGTATCGGCAGGTCGCGTCGATCCGGCGACCTTCCGCGGCCCGCGCGCCGCGCGCTAGACCGTCGAATATCCGCCGTCCACCGGCACGACCGCGCCGGTGACGAACGACGCGCCGGGCGAGCACAGGAACAGGATCACTTCCGCGACTTCGTCGGCCGTGCCCCAGCGCCCGAGCGGCGTGCGCTCAAGAATGCGGCGCGATGCCAGTGGGGCGGCCATCAGAGCGCTGCTGAGCGGCGTGTCGATCCAGCCCGGCGCGACCGCGTTCACGCGGATGCCGTGATCGGCCCACGCTTGCGCGAGCGAACGCGTGAGCTGTGCGATACCGCCCTTGCTCGCGCTGTACGCGGGCCGGTCCTTGCTGCCGAAGTACGTGTACATCGACGCGATATTGACGATGCTGCCGCCGTTGGCCGCCAGCGCGGGCCGCGCGGCGTCGGATGCCCGCATCACCGACGTCAGGTTCACGTTCAGCACGTGCTCGAACTGGTCCATCCGGTATTCATCCGCGTGCCGGCTGATGCCCACGCCGTTGACGAGCACGTCGAGCCGCGGCAGCGCGGCGATCGTGCGCGTCAGCGCCGCGCCGTCGGCCACGTCGAGTTCCACGCATCGGACACCGGCATGCACGGGCGCATGCGGGCCGGTGGCGTCGAGCCCGAGCGCGACGACCGATGCGCCGGCCTGCGCGAACCGCAGCGCGGTGCGCGCGCCGATGCCCGATGTGCCGCCCGTCACCACGACGGACTGCCCGTCAAACGCCCACTGACGACTCATGCTCGATGCTCCCGGTGGTGGACGCGCGACGGGCCGGCCGTTGCGCGGGTGAAACGAGGATCTTGATCTGCGCGCGATCGGCGAGCAGCGCGTCGAAGCCGTCGGCGACGGCATCCTCGAGCGACACGGTGCGTGTGACGATCGACGTGAGGTCGAGCGCGCCCGACGCG